>DATJXK010000020.1:0-18288 GCA_035500235.1 Pseudomonadales bacterium
CGTTCCTGGCGGTTTTCCGCAATTAGGATTGCCCGATGTCACCTGGAACGACGTGATGATGGTCATGCCGATAGCCTTCTCCTGTTTCGTCGTCATTCTGGCCCAGAGCGCCGCTACGTCGCGCGCCTATGCGTTGCGTTACCACGACCGTTTTAGCCAGAACGTGGATTTTATTGGCCTGGCGCTGGCGAATGTGTCCGCCGGCTGCAGCGGCACGTTTGTCGTTAACGGCAGCCCCACCAAGACGGCCATGGTGGACACGGCCGGTGGCCGGAGCCAATGGTCGCACCTCACCACGGTCGCGGTGGTGTTATTGGTACTGCTGTTTTTGACCAGGCCGTTGAGCTTTCTCCCCAATGCCGTCCTTTCCGCCATTGTTTTTTTAATTGGCATTAAGCTGGTGGACTATCGCAGCCTCGCGGAAATCCGCCGGAGAAAGCCCGGTGAATTCGCCGTGGCCCTCGTCACCGCCGCCGTGGTGGTCTTTGTGGGAGTGGAGCAGGGGATCTTCCTCGCCGTCATACTTTCATTGCTGCAACACATTCGCCAAAACTACCGGCCTTACACTGCCGTGATTCTTCACGATGAAGCGGATCATTGGCGCATGGAGGATGCCGTTCCGGGCCGGATGCTGGAGCCGGGCCTGGTGATGTTTTGGTTCGGCTCCGCCCTCTTTTACGCCAACGCTCCCTATTTCACCGAACAGGCGCGCAAGCTCGTGGATGAATCGCCCGTGCCCGTGCGCTGGCTGGTGATTGATTGCAGCGCCATTACGGGCCTGGATTTTTCCGCAGGCAAAGCGGTGGCTGAACTCCAACAGGACCTCGCAAAGATGGGAGTGGTTCTCGCGCTGGCCCGTGCCCCGTTGAAACGCCATGGAGACCTCGAGCAACTCGGGCTGGTCAAACGGATTGGTTCTCACCGGATTTTTTCTTCCCGCAAGGATTGTTTAGATGCTTATCGGGCAGAATATTTGCATTCGAACCGTGAAAATCAGAGAAAGGGCTTATGAAAGAAAAATCAGACTCAGAATCGTCTAAAAAACTGAAACGCAAAAAATACGAAAAAGAATTGCGCCGCCTCCAGGCGAAGCTTTGCCACCTTCAGGCCTGGGTGAAGCACAAGGGGTTGCGGGTCATCGTCATCTTCGAAGGCCGCGACGGGGCAGGGAAGGGTGGGACTATCCGTGCCATTACCGAACGCGTCAGCCCCCGTGTCTTCCGCGTAGTCGCGCTGCCCGCGCCGTCCAACCGGGAAAAATCCCAAATGTATATCCAGCGGTACATGCAGCATTTTCCTGCCGCCGGCGAAATTGTTATCTTCGACCGCAGTTGGTACAACCGTGCCGGCGTCGAACATGTCATGGGGTTCTGCACGCCGGAAGAGCACCGGAAGTTCCTGAAGCTTTGCCCCATCGCCGAGAAGTTTATTAAGAATTCGGGCATCATCCTGGTTAAGTTTTGGCTCGAAGTCAGCGACAAGGAACAGAAACGTCGCTTCGAAGCGCGCATTGTTGACCCGGTCCGCCAATGGAAATTGAGCCCCATGGATCTGCCTTCCCGGACCAAGTGGTTCGAGTATTCCCGTGCGCGCGACATGATGCTCAAAGCCACCGATACCAAAACGTCGCCCTGGCATATCCTGCGCTCTGACGATAAAAAGCGCGCGCGGTTGAATTGTATCGCGCATCTTTTGAAACTCATCCCTTATAAAAAAGTGGAGCACGAAAAAATTAAATTGCCCGAACGCTCCATGAAGGGTGAATATGACGACCAGGCCGCATTGAAGGGCCGGAAGTTTGTCCCGGAAAATTATTAACCATCATCCACTATGATTTCACCTGAGCCGGCCCCCACACCGCCTTCAAGCGCCGAACGCACCCTTGGCTGGGCGGCATTGCTGGTGCTGCTGGTGGGTTGTTTGCTGGTCTTGCGGCCGTTTGTGTCCGCGTTGCTTTGGGCGGTGATTTTATGCTCCGCCAGTTGGCCCCTTTACGGCCGGTTGCTCCGTCTCGTGGGCAATCGCCACGGTTTGGCGGCTTCATTGATGACCCTGGCCATGGTGCTGACCGTCCTTGTGCCCTTTATCATCGTCGGCACGACTCTCGCCAAAAACGTCGACGACCTGACCGGTGCCGTGCGCAATTGGATCCAGGCCGGGCCGCCCGCGCCGCCTCAATGGCTGGGCAAGATACCCCTGGTCGGCCAGCAGGCCGTCCAAACGTGGGAAAATCTCGCCGGCGATACCGGGGAACTGATGGAAAAAACGAAAGAGATGATCCCCATCGCCAGCTCATGGTTCCTCAAAGGAGGGTTGGTGCTCGGCCACGGCCTGATGCAACTGGCGTTGAGTCTTTTCATCGTCTTTTTTCTGTTCCGCGACGGCGCTTTTATTGCCGGTCGTGTGACGACTGCCGTCGAGCGCATTGCCAGCGAGCGGGGTTTGCGCATGCTGGAGGTGGCCCGTAATACCGTTCGCGGTGTCGTGTACGGTATCTTGGGAACCGCCCTGGTGCAGGCGGTGCTGCTGGGACTTGGCCTGCTCATTGCGCGCGTGCCCGGCGCGATGCTTTTGGGATTGCTCACTTTCTTTGTCTCCATCGTCCCGGTACTGGGCACCGGCCTCATCTCGATCCCTGTGGCCATCTGGCTCTTTTACCAGGGCAAAATCGGCTGGTGCATCTTCATCGTCGTTTGGGGCCTGCTCGTGGGCGCGCTCGATAACGTGGTCAAACCGTGGCTCATCAGCCAGGGCAGCGACCTGCCGTTCCTGTTAATTTTCTTTGGCGTCATCGGTGGAATCGTGGTCTTTGGTTTCATCGGCGTGTTTGTTGGGCCAACGTTGTTGTCCGTCGGGTTCCGCATTACAGAGGAATGGATTGCGACGTCGCAAAAATCTGCGCCGGAAATTCTATCGGCAGAAAAAACTTCCGGGTGAACGTGAACAAAATCATTGCGCACTTTACGGATACGGCGCATGTCCTAATGCTGTTCCCTCTCCGCTCCCATCCGATGGGAGGGGAGAGGGTCAGGGTGAGGTGAGGGTTTTTTTTGGCCCATTATAAAGCCTATGCTTGAAAAACCGCTTTTAATCTCCAAGCGCGTGCTTGAGCCCTATGACCGCATCTCGGAAATCCTCTTTGGGCTCATCATGGTGCTGACGATTACCTGCGCCGTCAGCGCCGCCCATGCCGGGCAGGCCCAAATCCGGACTATGCTCTTGAGCGCCCTGGGCTGCAACCTCGCCTGGGGAATCATTGACGCCTTCTTTTATCTGATGGCGTGTCTCGCTGAACGAAGCCAGAACCTGATCATCTTCAAAGCCGTTCGCCGGGCCAAGGATTCGCAGCAGGCGCAAAAGCTCATTGCCTCCGCTTTGCATCCGGTGATTGCGTCTATCTTGCAGCCGGCGGAACTGGACCTGATGCACCAGCGTTTGAATCAATTACCCGAACCTCCAGAAAGAATCAGGCTGAGCCACCGCGATTATCTGGGCGCCGTGGGAGTATTTTGGCTCGTGTTCATCTCCACGCTGCCGGTGGTGGCGCCGTTCGTCTTCATGCAAAATTCCCATTTAGCCCTGCGCGTGTCCAACCTCATTGCCGTAATGATGTTGTTCCTCCTGGGCTGCGCTTTCGGACGCAGCACCGAACGTTCGCCATTGCTGTCCGGAATCATTTTGGTGGTCATCGGCATCGCCCTCGTCGCCCTTTGTGAAGTGTTTGGGGGGTAATGGTCAGAAACCTGCCCCGGGGAGGGCTTCCATAGCCTTCTGTAGGCTTCCGAAGCCCCGTGAAACGTTCTGGGGTTTCCCGATTTTAACCACGGATAGACCGGATGCTTTGACCTGCCGGAAGCCTGACTGCCGTAGAAGCAACACCTAAATCAAGGGTTTGTTTTATTTTTTGGCCATAATCGGTTTTGAAACGGTTTGGTTTTTGGGTTAATTCACCGCACAGGGTTAATTTACCTGCCTGAAATCAGAACCACGAAAGACACCAACGGCACGAAATTGGATACGCCATATTGCCCTCCGGCTGGCCTGTCAATTTCTTCCAAAGGCACGACGGGCACCCACTCCCCCCCCCGGAGGGTCTTGAATAGGTTTAAATAGAGTTGAATAGCCTTGAATGGGGTTGATTTTTCGCCTTCTTTCAACTCCTCCTTTCAACCCTCTACTTCTTCAAAATGTCAAAGAACGCCCTGGCCTCCGTAGTCTCGCTATGTGGGATGGCAACCGACATTTTACCACAGAATACTTATACCGGAACCGAAACTTGACTCCTAGTTGTTCACGCAGCTGATTCATGTCCGAAGGCCCGTTAGGGCCGGCATATTTGTAGTATCAGAGGAAAAAGATTCCCAAGCTCCGTCAGGAGCGGCATGTTCTGTTCGTGGCCAATACCTACACACGGAGTTTAAACAATCTTTTTTAGATTTATTCTTCTCCATAAGGAGCAAATCAAATTGCTGCCGTATGTGTTTTTTGTATAACTGAGAATAATGGACGCATCGAATGATATCCCCAACTATTGGGGAAGTTTATTTTCTCAATCATTTTCCGATACATGGGATGCTGTTGTTGAGCATAGCGTCGAATCACTTATTGTCATTTTCATTATTGCAATAACAGTTCACCTTTTAAAGTACGGATTGAAGGGAAGTGAAATGAAAAAAGCGGTAACCGAGGCTTTTCAGGTGCTTGCAATTACCTTCGTAGTATTTCTCTGCTTCTTTTTAATCCATGTTCTTTTTGTAACTCCTCACCGGCTCTACGAAAATATGGCTCGAAAATATAGAGATCGTATTAATCAAAACACAATTCAAGAGAAAATAGACTATATAAATCAAAACCGTCCATTTCTGGAGCCGGAGCTTGTCGAAGTTTCGGTCGTTTCAAACGCAGTAAACTATTATTTCGACATCCAGAACAACGGAAATTTACCTGCAACAGGACTCTCGATTGAACAGACATCTCCAGATTTTACGGACTTAAACCACGAATCCAACAGGAATATTTTTCCTAAAGGTGAAATGCGGACTGAAAACTCAACGGTTTTTCTACCTTCACATTCGGCAACCTCTCAATTATCTCTTTATCTGGATTATAAAGGAGAATACGAAGGCACTAACGTGGATTATAATTCTCAATTTTTGTTCTACGTTGACGATAAGGTTGGAAGGTATAAATATGTTGATCTTCAACCTAATGCCGCTCCTTATAAGGGACAAAATGAAGGCAATGCCCTTTCTAGTTTTCTGAACATGAATTCTGGAAGTTTCTATTGCTGGTGCGGAGAGAACCTATTCCTCTCGTCCACGCAACGTATGTTGGTTTATGATTTGAACTCAAAAACAGCAATATTTGAGTCGGTAACTAATGGAACTAATCATATTTTTCTATCGCTTGATATCCCACCAGGGAAATTTCATTTATTAGCCATTTCGTGGGCGACAAATGGAGCGCTCCTAGGAATAGACAGCAATAGCATTTCTAAACCAGCTGACTGGCCTGACTTAGGACACCCGAATACAATTGTGACTCAGCCTAAAATTTATGACAGGACACTTACCACCAATGAAATGGAGCAGATAATGAAACAGGGACCACCAAAAAATTCATATGCACCTTGAAAAGGCGCGAAAAAAAAGACTTACAGGATTTGTAAAGTAAAGGTGTCTGTCCTTGTACTTCCATGCGTGAACAACAAGGAGTCAAGTTCCGGTTGCCATGGGTGGCGTTTGATGGTTCATAGTAAGTGGCAAATCTGCCTTCGTCTCTCAGAGCGGATGTGATTGTTCTTTGACATAGTGAAACGGAATTGAAAAGAGGCGAAAGCGGCGATGAATCGTCGCACTCCATACGCGTTGCGAGGACGTTTGACACACAACCGTCGCGGAGCGTACGGAGCACACGCGTGTGGTGCGCGTGCTTTAGCACCGCTTTTCTGCCATGATTTCGGTGGCGGCTCAAAAAGTGACGGTCGCCATAAACAGAAAGGAAAGCAGCGCCAGGATAACGCCGGTCACGCAGGCGACGCTCCATGACAATGGAGCCTTTTGAAAACGCGAACAGAGCGCTGCGAAGGCGATCCAAACCAGAGGAATCACAAGGAGGTACCAATCGGGCATGGCAAGAATCTCTTGAGTTGACTTGCCGGTCGCCTTCGACTTAACCACAAGTAACATCATTCCGAGTGCCAGAAAGCCATATTGAGTGAGTGCGATTACTTTGATCATGCTGCCTTGACCGAAATGTTAACAGTTCATCAACCGCCAGTCTGCCAAGCGTAACGGCGGCAGGATTTTTAGTCGTTTCCGGTCGCGGTGACTCAACATCCGGCGAACGCTTGCCGGATTCAAGCCCAAAATGGGATTTCAGGATTCAAACTGTATCACTACCCTAAATTGATAGGGCGGTTCCTTATGCGTGAACAACTCGGAGTCAAGTTTCCGTTGCCAGGGTTGGCGTTTGATGGTTCATAGTAAATGGCAAATCCGCCTTCGTCTCCAAGAGTGCTGTTGCCGTTGTTCTTTGACATTGCATTGAGGGAAGCGAAAGCGGCGATGAATCGCCGCACTCCATACGCTTTGCGAAGACGTTTGACGCACAACTGTCGCAGAGCGTCTGGAGTGCGTGTGCTTTAGCACCGCTTTTCGGGTACGATTCCCGTTTGCCAGCGAAAGTCCTTGTAATCCGCGGCTTCGGAAGCCTATGGAAGGCTACGGAAGGGGTGGGGGCGGACATCGCAGCGCGATGTCCCTACCGGATTTAGACGGCGCGCTCGGAGACCGCGCCTTACCTTATTTTTTGCCCAGTTGCTTTTGATATTGCTTGGGTGAGATACCGGTCGAGCGCTTAAAGGCTACCCAGAAACTGTTGCCGTTCTCATAGCCGCACATTTCGGCGATCGCGTCCATTTTTTCACTGGAATCGGACAGCAGCTTTTTCGCGCGTTCGATGCGGATGCGATGCAATTCGTTTCCCGGCGGACGTCCCACGTTGTCCACGAACGCCTGGTGAAAATTGCGGATGGACATGGAAGCGACCTTCGCCAAATCGCTGACGCCGATGAGTTCGTGGCAATGGTCCCACATGAAACGCAGGCTGCGGGCGATGCCGGGATGGTTCACCGCAATCAAATCGCTGCTCTTGCGGACGATCAACCGGAACGGCGGCACGCGCACGATTTGTTCCGGGGGATTTTTTTGGAGCATCAGTTCGTCCAATAATTTCGCGCCGCAATAGCCGATCATTTCCATGTTCACATCCACGCTGGAAATCGGCGTGTGCATGGCGTCCACGGCCAGGAGTGAATTGCCCGCGCCGACGATGGCCACTTCTTCCGGAACGGCGATGCCCGCGTCTTCACAAATCTCCAATGCCTCCAGGGCCAGGCCATCTGCCGCCGCGAAAATGCCGACGGGTTTGGGCGCGGATTTCAATTCCGCTTCCAGCCATTTGCGCCTGGTGATCCAGGCCTTGCGGTCCACGCGATACTCGGAAGACTCGTGCCACTTGAGCCATTTGGCGTCGCGTCCCGCGGCTTGCACGAGTTTGACAAAGGCCTCCCCGCGTTGGTCATAAACCCAATTGTTCGCGTCGCTGTAAAAGAGGAAATGACGAAAACCGCGGGAAAGAAAATGATCGGCGACCAATTGCGCGGTCTGGGTGGTGTCCTCCAGGACGTGCGCAAATTTCAATTGTGAACGGCGAAAACTGAAATCGACCGTGGGCTTTTTGGCTTTGACCACAAAATCCGCCAGGTCATCCCCGGCGCCGAGCCAGGCGAGGATGCCATCGCCATCCCATCCCCAGGGAATGACTTTCTCGCGCGCCAAATCCTCGGACAAACGCCAGCCCTGTTCTTGCGCATACTTCTCAATGCCCCCATGCAAGCGATGGTCATACCAGCCGAGAACCAGGAGCACTCGCGGGGATTTTTTGCGCATCAGGAATCTTGAATCCGGAGTTCAATGTTTGGCAAGCCGTTTCCGGGCTAAGTGCACATTTTTCAATCTTTTTCGCAGGAATGTGAAGTTCGCCATTAAACAAAAAACCGCCGGAGATAAATCTCCGGCGGCGTGTGTGTGTGTTGCTACTGAATACTCAATACCAATTCCACAAAAGGATGTAATAGGCCGCCGGTTGTGGCGGGTTGCTATCAATGTATTGGAACGTGCCTCCCGCGGGCATGTTAGTGGTCCAAACCGTGGTCCAGCCTGACAACAGGTTCGTTGACCGGTTAACACTGTAGCTGTAACCGGGGATGCCGGAATAAGTGATGGTAGTCGGGCCACCCGTATTGTTGGCCGTGATAATCGGACTGGCCGTGCCGAATACGGAATTGGTGCTAATCACGACGTTAACGAGCCCTGAGTTTGTGCCGAGGAAGCCATCGCTTACCGTGTAAGTGAATTGGTCGTTCACGTTATTGCCGTTCTGGTACAAGAGGAAGCCCGGGCTGTTCCCGAGTGCGATGCCGTTGGTACTTACGCTCGCGCCAGCCAGGCTGATGGCGGCATTCGGGCTGACATCACTCACGTTCGACAGAAGATTGGTGATGCTAATGCCCAACGGATAACCGGCATAGCGCGTGTATGTGGTGGTATTGGCGACCGGCAGCACATATGTCAGTGTGGCCACAACACTCGTCACCGATCCGGAACCGTTGTTGACCACGACTGAATAATTTCCGGCGTTGGTGGCAGTGGCGGCGGGAATGGTATAGGTGGCACTGTTCGCTCCCGGAATGGGAACGCCATTGTTCAACCATTGATAACCCGGGAGAGGAACGCCCGTTGCGCCCGCGGTGAAGCTGACACTTTGCCCGCCACCGGTCGTTTGATTCGATGGCTGGCTGACAACATTGGGTGCGAGCATCGGCTGCCAGCCGAGCCATGTGTATGGTGTTTGAATCGCAATGACCGTGGGGGCTGAGGCGGTCAGGTGCACGGAAAAGGCCAGTGAAGAGCTTATGTTGGCGGTCGCCGTTAGGTTGCTGCATGAATAGTCGGACATGTTCGTCCCGGCATCGCTGCTATAGCCAGTGACGGCGCTATCCATGAGACAGTTCGCGAACAGCACTTCCGAGGGCGAACTGGGAGTGCTGATCGTGCGACCCAGGTCAAAGGTAGCACTGCCGGTGTAACCCTTGGTAATGCGGCAGTTGATAAAGCCAAAGCCGTTGGTCGTGTACGGAGAGCGCGGTTGCGTCACGTGTCCGCCGGAGAGGATGCAGCGGATTTCGCAATTGGTGTAGTACACCGAGCCATAGCCCCAGTTGAAGTCCGTTTGACCCTGGATTAAGCAATCCTGGAAATAGACCAGCTTACCGGCGGAATGGACCAGGAACGTATCCTGATAACTGTCCAGCTCGATATTCTCGAAGATGGCGCGCGTGCCTTCGACGTCCATCGCTTCCGCCTGGCTTCCGCCGGCGGGCGTCATATTCGTCAGCGTCAACGTTTCAAACGAGCAATCATTGCCGTTGAGCACGAAGCTCGCGCGTTGCGGCGCTCCGGCATAGAGGTTGTTGTTGTTGGGATATCCCACCACTGCGCCGTTACGGCTTTGGCCACGGAAATCCAAATTATTTTTGGCGTTCACGTTGATGAGCTCGAAATAAGTGCCGTTACGGACGTTGATAATCGTCGGCGTGGTATTGTTCGCCGGGACTGAATCAACCGCGCCCTGGACGGTCAGGAAATCGCCGCTGCTACTCGCCGCCACCACGATATTGGTTGGGTTAGCCGGGCCACCGGTTTTCGTCGAGAACTTCCAGGCGTTGGTCGCGCTGATGCCGGCGAAATAAGCACCGGTGCTGTCGATGAACGTTCCGTTATCCATGGTGACGTAGTAGGTCTGGTTGGAAGTCATCAGGCCGTGATGCGGATAAATGGCCGCAGTGTTACCCGTGATGACCACGGGGAAATTGGTGAAAATCTGGCCGCCGATAGAATAAGGCTGCACGTTGACCTCCAAACCGGGCGTGTTGGTGACGCACAGAGACAGGTCCACGACATCCACCGGAGTCGCGGGATTGTTCACGTTATAAATACGAATCTGTCCCGCCGTGCGGAGAACCGGCGGCTGGGTGAAGGTGATGTAGAGCGGCGTATCGTAACAAATTCCGGTGCCCGCATTGGCGGGCGATAACGTGGTGTAGCCCATGGTGGAATTCACGGTCAACGTGACGGAAGCGCTGTTCGTGGTTCCAGCCGCATTGGAAATTAGGACGTAATACGTGCCGTCGTTCCCCGGCGCCGCGTGGGCGAAAGAAAGCGTCGCGCTTTGTGCTGAGCTATTGGCTCCGAGAGAAATCGGGGTACCGTTAAAATACCATTGATAGGCCGGTGCAGGGACGCCGCTAACACCGACGGTGAATGACGCTGCCTGGGTATTGGTGACGACCAGGTTCGTAGGTTGGGTGGCAATGACCGGCGGCACGATGACCGTCAATTGGGCACTGTTCGTTACGCTGCCCGCGACATTGCTGGCCACGAAATAATACGCAAAGCCGTTTTGCGAATACTGCACATCGGTCAGGGTCAGGGTGGCATTGGTTTGGTCTGGAATTGGTGTCTGCGTTTCATCCAGCCACTGATAAACCGGCACCGGTACGCCGATGGCCGAAGCGCTGAACGTTCCGTTATTTCCCTGGATGACGGTGATATTCGTCGGCCCGGTGATTTGCGGTAACAAATTACCGGCGGCGACCGTCAGGATCATGCTGTTGGTGGCGCTGCCTGCGCTATTGCTGGCGATGAGTGTATAGGTGGCGGTGTCCGCAGCTTGCGCATTAGTAATAGACAACGTGTCGGTGGTGCTGCCGGCGATGATCGAGCCGTTCGCATCCGGGCCGTCAGCCAGATCTACTCCATTGGATTGCCATTGGAACGTGGGCACGGGCACACCCGCGACGGTGGGGCTAATGGTGACGAGGCTGCCGACCTGCGCCGCCTGGTTGTTCAATCCTGTAATGCTGGGAGCGACGATGACCGACAGCGTCATGGTGGCGGAACTGGCACCCACGGAATTTCCAGCCACCAGGGTATATTGATAATTATTTTGCGAATATTGGACGTTAGCCAAAGTAAGCGTGGAGCCAGTGGCGCCGGAGATCGCATTCGAAGTAACTCCGCCATCAGTGCTGACATACCATTGATAGGCCGGTGCCGGATTTCCGGTGGTCACCGGATTTAAAGTCGGGCTGGTGCCGGCGACAACTGTCTGGTTGGCGAGGCCGGTGATTGCCGGTTTAAAATAATAATTGGTGGAGATGGTAATCTGGCTGATGTCCATTTGCGGGTTGAGGCTGGTGCCTTTGTTGGCGACGCCGATGGAAAGGCCGTCAAATAAATTGGCGTAGTTGGTGTAGGTGTTGGCTGCGCCGGTGGTGGCGCCCAAATTAGAAAGTAAATTTCCGCTGGCATCGTAGAGATTGTTGGTGATGCTCACGATTCCCGCCGCCGAAAGCAGAATCGTAAAGCTCATCGTGTATTTGGCGTTGGCGAGCGTCGGCCCCGCAGTCACCGAGCTGCCGATTTGAGTTCCGCCGGGCGTATTGAATAAACCCGTGCCCGCTCCACTGTAGAGAAGGTCCTGGTTCGCGTTATTGGTATTGTTCTGCAACGGGCGCGTATAAATCTTGGAGGTCAGCGTGTTGGAACCGACTTGCGCGACGTATCCCTGCCAGTTTTGGCAGAATCCATTTGTGAAAGTGTTGATATTGCCGAGGCCGGAATTGTTAAGCGAGCCGGCTACCGGCAGATTGCCGCCGGAATTGAAAAGGCCCAAACAAATGACCGAACCGTTTCCGCCCGCCAACAGCGTGCTGGCGCTGTTGGTAAACGTGATTGTCAGGTTGATGCTGTCTCCGACGTTGACCAGGTGAAGCGGTGTGCTGGCAAAAATCGCCTGTAACTCTGTGTAACCCGCCGTCGTCCCTCCATTAAGTGTGAGGCGTAATTTTCCCGGGCCAATCGTAGGCCCGGTGGTATCAGCTTTCGTTGAAGCCACGTCATAGCTGGTTGAAGAGGCTGATGGTGTGCCACCGGGCGTGCTGGTTCCGTTCAGCGTGCTGCCATTGCCAAACGTGTCGTTGAAGAAAACAGTTTGGGCCTGGGCCAACAATGGAACTGCGGTTAATAATGCGGCAGCCAAAAGTGGCTTCCACGTGTTAAGGGCAGGGAATTTAGGTAGAATAGAGTTCGGGCTCATAGGTAAATAGGTAGAAGGCATTTTACCTTGGAATGGAAACTTGTCATTCGTCCATTCCTGCGAATCAGATTGAAAAAACTGCGGCGCTTATCCAGCTGATAGGGCACGATAAAATAATGAATAAAAGGTCAAAAACACGTTGCAGAAAATTCACACTTTTTTGCACAAACTTATGTCATTGAAAGAGTTTCTTAAAAAACTCACACGTTATAATAACTGGCAACTCATGCAGCAAACATTTATCAGGTTCCTCTCATCCATCATTGTAATGGTGGCGGCATCAGTGTCAGCTAACCCCGCTTTGCCGAATATTAATACCGGCAATGTCGTTAATGTGTCCGAAGCTCCCTACGGTGCCGTTGGTGATGGTGTCATAACAAATACTGTGGCCATCCAACGCGCGATTGATGCGGCGGCAACTAATGGCGGTGTCGTGGAAATTCCTGCCGGAGTATTTCTTTGCGGGCCGTTGACGATGAAAAGCGGCATCGCTTTGCAGTTGGACCAGGGCGCTGTTCTGCGGATGCTGCCTTATGAAAGTTATCCGGACAAAGACTATCCGCGCAATTTTCTTACCGCATCGGACCTGCATGACATCGAGATAACCGGCAGTGGCATGATCGATGGGCAGGGCATTCCGTGGTGGCCGCTGGCCCGCGTGCCCGGCGCAAGACGGCCCATCATGATTTCGTTTGCATCATGCACCCGGGTTTTGATTGAGAATGTCACACTCACCAATTCGCCCATGTTTCATATTGCTATCCATGGGCATTCATCGGATGTGACCGTTCGCGGAGTGACGATTCGCGCCAATCCCTCCACCGATCCTGTTCATCCCGGCCACAACACCGACGCGTGCGATGTCAGCGGAAAGAATGTCTTGATCGAAAATTGCGACGTCAGCGTGGGCGACGATAATTTTACCTGCGGCGGCGGCACGTCGGATGTGCTGATAACAAATTGCACCTATGGCTACGGCCACGGCGTGTCTATCGGCAGCCCGACTGCGGGCGGAGTATCAAACATCACCGTCATCAATTGCACATTTAGCAATACCGAGACGGGCATCCGTATCAAATCTGATCGCGGGCGCGGCGGATATGTTCACGACCTGCACTACATGAATCTAAAGATGAACAACGTGGGTTGCGCGATATTGATCTACGGTTCCTACATGGCCACCAACCGCGCCTATCGCAATCTGAATGACCTAACGGCCCCGATTGCTGTGACTTATCCGTCACGCCCTATCGCGCCCAGGACTCCCATCTATAGTAATTTCATCTTCAGTAATATTACCGCTACGGTGCAGTCCGGCCGCAGAGCAGGATTGATTTGGGGATTGCCGGAAGCGCCCGTGACGAACGTGCTCTTGGACAAGGTAAAAATCACTGCGGACAAGCCATTCGGCATTTATAGCGCCCAGAATGTTCGCCTGGTTGATTGCCAGATCATCACGCCGGAGGGCGTCGCTCCGCTGTCTTATACCAACGCTGATGTGACGATCATTAAATGACCCAGGTATATCGTTTGGCTCTTTGCTTAATATGAAAAAAATAGTTATCGCTTGTTTCGCCCTCGCCTTGATTGGTTGTTCCAGTTTGCATCATTCGCAGGAGACGTCGCAGCCAAATCATAAAATCAAAATCGTTTTAGTTGGGGATTCTACGACGGCTGACCGGTCGGGTTGGGGACTGGGCTTCAAGCAATTTGTTGATACGAACAAAGCCGAAGTCATCAATGTTGCCGCAGGCGGGCGCAGTTCCATGAGCTTCATGCGCGAAGGCCGTTGGACCAACGCCCTGGCGCTCAAAGGGGATTACTACCTCATTCAGTTCGGTCATAACAACGAGCCCGGCAAACCAGGACGCTCGACGGATATGCCCACGTTCATCGCGAACATGAAGCAGTACGTGGCGGATACTCGCGCGATTGGGGCCACGCCGGTCCTGATTACGCCGCTCACGCGCCGTCAGTGGGACAAAAATAACCCGGGAAAAATCAAATCCAGTCTCGCGCCTTACGCTGAAGACGTTCGCGAAATCGCCAGGGAAGAAAATGTTCCGTTGATAGACCTGCATGCGATGAGTATTAAGTTGTGCGAAAGCCTGGGGCCGGAAAAATGTTACGAATTCAGCCCGACCAAGGTGGTTGACGGGACGAATGTTTACGACGGCACGCATTTGCAGGGGCCGGGCCGGGTGATGTTTGCGCAACTGGTCGTGGACGGGCTGCGCAAGGCCGTTCCGGCGCTCGACCCGGTATTGCTGGACAAGCCCTACAATCCCATGCCCACGCTTCCGGAAGATGGCTACAGTGCGATTGTGGCGAACGATGTTTCGGCAAACTACACCAACCTGCAACTGGCCATCAACGCCGCGCCGGACAACGGCACCCAACCGTATCGTATCCTCATCAAGCCTGGTATTTATCAGGGCCAGTTCATTGTTCCGAAGGGGAAAAATCATGTTGAATTTATTGGCGAAGATTTAACCAATACCATTCTTAACTACGCCCTGAATGTGCGTGAACAGGATTCCAACACGGATCTGAGATTCCGTGGCACGGGAGTCATTGTCCTGGGCGACGATTTTCATGCCCGGAATGTTACTTTCCAAAATACTTCGGGCGACCACGGGCAGGCGCTGGCGTTGCGCGTGGATGGTGATCGCGCGATTTTCAATCACTGCCGCATCCTCGGCTGGCAGGATACGTTGATGATTAACCTGGGACGCGACTATTTTACCAACTGCTATATCGCCGGCCGGGTGGATTTTATTTACGGCTCGGCTGCGGCGGTGTTTAACCGTTGCGAAATTCACAGCAAGAACGGCGGACACGTCACGGCGGCCAATACGCCGGAAAGCCATCCCTATGGCTTTGTGTTCATGAATTGCAACCTCACCGGCGACCCGCAGCCGTGGATTAGTCCCGAGGGCGTGGCGACCAATGTTCCTCCCAATGGCATGCGCGCGATGGCCGACCTCGGACGTCCCTGGCGTCCCTACGCCAGCGTCACCTATTTGAACTGTGAAATGGGCGCGCACATCAAGCCGGAGGGATGGAACAACTGGCGCAATCCGACAAATGAATTGACGGCGCGCTATGCGGAATACAACAGCACCGGTCCCGGCGCCAATCCGGAGAAGCGTTTTAAATGGGCGAAGCAATTGACCGCAGAGCAGGCGGATAAAATCACCATAGAGTCAGTCCTCGGCGGGGACGATGACTGGAACCCCACGGCTAAGCCGTAAAAAAGAATCGTTCCATTCGCGGCCCCGGTCATTAGCACTACGCGCGGATGTTTTATCGTCGCTGTCTCAAAACAGCTTCCGCACATTCTTCAATGATTTCCGCCGAAATTTAGATATTATCGGACAGTCATTGAAGGTAACTTATTCGTTAACTGGATCCATTATGCACAAAAACCACAGGTCAATTCTATTGGTGCCGGCGTTTGCAATTATTGCTACGATTTTTTTCTCTTTTACCTCAATGGGAGAGGAAATTTCTCCCAACGTAGCGTTGCCTGAAATCCCAAAGACCACGGTAAACCTGGTCCATTTCGGCGCCGTTAGCGACGGTATGACCTTAAATACCGAAGCGTTCGCCAAAGCGATCGCGTCACTCTCAGAAAAAGGCGGCGGCGAATTGGATGTGCCTCCGGGGCTTTGGCTGACGGGTCCCATTCGCCTTTGCAGCAACCTGAACCTGCATCTCGAACGCGGTGCACTGATTAAATTTTCCAAAGACTTTAATCTGTATCCGTTGACGGTGTTTGATATGAAGGGCGCAAAGGAAGTGGATTCGATGTCGCCAATCTTCGGCCAGGACCTGGAAAACGTCGCCATTACGGGCGAGGGGATTATTGACGGCGGCGGTGATGCATGGCGTCCGATGAAAAAGGATAAGTTACCCTCTGCTGATTGGGATGCGCTTGTAAAATCCGGCGGTGTCCTCGATAAAAAAGGCGAGACCTGGTGGCCGTCCACCAATGCAATGGCTGGTGAGAAAGCCGTCGAACAATTGCGGACCAACGGCGTGCTGACGCTGGCAGACTATGAGCCGTACCATCAGCATTTGCGGCCGCGGCTGGTCCGAATCCTCGGCTGCAAACGTGTTTTGCTGCAAGGCGTGACTTTCGAGAATCCGCCGAACTGGACGCTCAATCCCTCTCAAAGCGAAGACGTCTCAATCCTCAATGTCACCGTTCATAATTCTTACGCTGCGCAAAACAGCGATGCGCTGGATTTGGAATCCTGCCGCCGCGCTGTGATTAAAGACTCTACCTTTGACGCCGGCGATGATGGCATTTGTTTGAAGTCGGGCAAGGATGCCGCGGGACGTCGCGTTGGCCTGCCGGACGAGGATATTTTGGTGGAAGGCTGCACGGTTTATCATGCGCACGGTGGCTTCGTTATCGGCAGCGAAATGTCCGGCGGGGTTCGCAATGTGCGGGTGAATAACTGCACTTTCATTGGCACGGATTGCGGCCTGCGTTTCAAATCCATGCGCGGGCGCGGAGGTGTTGTGGAAAAAATTTACATCTCCAATATCCGGATGCTGGACATTGTTGGCAACGCAATTGATTTCAATATGTTCGTTTACGCTACGAAGGAGCAAAGAAATGTTCCCGTGCCGCCGGTGAGCGACGGAACGCCAAAGTTCCAGGACATCCATATTGAAAATCTCGTTTGCCGCGGCGCGCAAAACGCTATGGTCCTGGTTGGCCTCCCGGAAATGCCCATTCGTGACATTGACTTCAAAAACGTTTCCATCAGTTCGCAGGGTGGCGTTTCTTTGACCGACGCGGAAGGCATCCATTTTGATAATGTCCATATCGAAAATAAATCCGGCCCGGCATTGAAACAGGTCAGGGTCAAGGATTCCTCCCTCGATTTAGTCCCTTGAGCAAAATCGGAACATTCCGCTGGGCCATTTGCGCGCTCCTGTTTTTCGCCTGCACGGTGAATTACATGGACCGCCAGGTTTTGGGCTTGCTCAAGCCCACGCTGTCGAAGAAGTTCGCCTGGTCAGAGACCGACTATAGCTGGATAGGCATATTCTTCCAGGCTGCCTATGCCATCGGGCAAATTCTTTTTGGTCCCATCATCAATTGGATAGGGACGAAGCGGGCCTATGCGAGTTCCGTGATTGTTTGGAGCATGGCGGCCATGTCCCATGCCTTCTGCCGGACGGTGGCTGGTTTTTCCGCCGCCCGTTTTGCACTGGGCCTCGGTGAATCGGGAAATTATCCAACGGCCATCCGGGTGGTGGCAGAATGGTTTCCGGCGCGAGAACGTTCGGTAGCGACTGGCGTATTTAATACCGGTTCAAATATTGGAGCGATCTTTGCGCCTGTATTGGTGCCGTTCATCGTTGGGACTTTTGGCGGCTGGCAGGCCGCGTTTATCGTTCTTGGTTGTGCGGATCTTGTCTGGCTTTCGTTTTGGCTGGGACTTTACGACGCCCCCGAAAAGTCCCGGCGCGTCAGCGCCGCCGAGCTGGCGCACATTCGCAGTGATAATGCGCCGAGTGCCGAGGCCAGGATTCCCTGGGTTAAGTTGCTCGGTTATCGCGAGGCCTGGGCGTATTACGGGACGTGCGTGCTGGTGGGGCCAGTCTGGTGGTTTTACAATTTCTGGCTGCCTGATTTTTTCAACAAACAATTTCATCTGGACTTGCATCAATTTGCTTTGCCGCTGGTCGCGGTCTACACGGTAACGGCCCTTGGCAGCATCGGTGGCGGCAGCTTGTCGGCCCTGTTGTTGAAACGCGGATGGTCGCTGAACTGGTCGCGCAAAACTGCGACGCTGCTCTTTGCCTGCTGTACCTTACCCGTGATTTTTGCGCCGCGTGTGGACAGCGTCTGGCTGGCGACGGCCTTTTTCGCGCTGGCCGCCGCCGCGCATCAGGGTTGGTCGGCCACCATGTACACTGCCGTGGCGGATATTTTTCCAAAACGCGCTGTGGCGTCAGTCGTCGGTTTCGGCGGCACCCTGGCATCGTTGGTGTCCATGGGCTTTTTCTACTTCGTTGGCCACAAGCTCCAGGGCGAAGGCACCT
>DATJXK010000021.1:0-13553 GCA_035500235.1 Pseudomonadales bacterium
CGGCTGAGTAAATGGCCGCGCGCGCAAAAATGCGGCGCCAGCCCGTGCGTTCCGCTATGGCCGTCCAGATTAAATAAATCCCGCCCCAGCAACCAAAAATGGCGCCCGTCTGTTTCATCAGGAATGCTATGCCAAAAAGAAAACCAGCCACGAAACAGGCGGAAAGCCTCCCATTTTTCTTGAGTAAAATCCACGTGCCGGCAAGTGCCGGCAGCACCACAAAATGCGTGGCATGGCCGGCTAGGCCAAGATAGGAAGGGCTTAAAATCATCATCCCATAAGCGATGACGGCAATCGCCGCTCCATATAAATCCAGGAAATGGCGCGCCACCAAAAACAAGATCCCCAGGGTCATTAGGTGAACCAGCAGCAATCCCAGGTGAATACCCGCGGCCGTTTGCCCAAAGACCGCCATGATCGCGGCATAGGCCAGGTAGATGCCAGGCATTTTCATATTGCTGGCAAGCTCATAGGGCGGGAACCCCCCAAGGATGAGCTGGCCCAGATAGGCATATTCGCCCTCATCACGCTCCAGCGGAAAATCGAACAACCTGGCTCGTACGCTTATAATCAGGAGCGCCGAAACGATGAGAACAACCAATGCCAGCCATCGCAAAGGCAGGTAAGCGGGATTAGATGAGGCTTTTTGGTCCACGGCTTGTCGAGTTCGGCCCAGCATGAACAATCCCATTTAAAAATCAATCTCCACATCTTCCTTCATTCCTTTGGTAAGGCGAGATCTGTGTAAGCCGCAAGTGAATGGAATTATATCGATCACAAATAAAAGAGGCTGCATGTTGCGCCGGTTGATGCGTAAATGGGGTAATCGTGGTAGGGCGGCGCTGCTGCGCCGCCGTCCCGCCCCAAATTTTGCAATCATTTGTTAACGGTATAGTCCCACCATTGAACGATCTAAACGCTCCTCGACTTTCGCCTCAGACAATACGCATGGGCGGAGGGAGGGGGCAGGAGGCTTTTCTGACTTTTTGCGACAAAAATGGCCTTTCTTATGCTTGACGCTCAATACTTGACGCAACACGCAAAGCGTAATACGACGCTAACTTGGCTCTTTTTGCTCACTTAGCCAATTTCTTGTACTTTTTGCCCGCTAAAACCTTTGACATTACAGGTGTATTTATGCTTAAGTAGCTGGTATTGAATGCTTTTATATCCATTGAAACCGTTCAAAAAAAGTTAAAAAAAGTGTTGACTTGCCATTGCCACTCTGCGAAATTTGTCGCACACACGGACTAGAACAGAAACAACAACAAACGAAAAAATGAGAACAAAAACACTACTGATTGCCTCTGCCGGTGTGCTGGCCGCTGCAATTACCTCGTCCCAAGCACAAACGGTTTACTCACAAAACGTGGTCGGATATGTCAATTCCGTCCTTACCCAAGGTCAAAACGTTTTGCTCGCCAACCCGCTGAATGGAACCACGAATTCCATCAATGCAATCATGCCTGGTCTGCAAGGTGGCGAACTCGTCAATGTTTGGAATGGTGCTGGTTATTATACCTATCAGTATCAAGGTGCTGGTGTTGGTACCGGCCTCGGTTTCCAAAGTGATTGGACTGACGGTAATTCTTTCCCGCCAGCCACTCCTGCTATTCCTGGCGATCAGGCCGACACTGTTAACGGCGTTTATTGGGCCCCGGCCCCTGTTTTGAATCCTGGTCAGGGTTTCTTTATTGCTAGCCCGAACCAGAGCGAAACTAACACTTTCACTGGTACGGTCGTAACTACTAATTCTATCACGTTGACCCAGGGTCACAATTTCTTGGTAGCTTCGGCCATTCCGGTTGGTGGCGACGTTACCACAAATCCGGCTATCACCTTAACGAAGAATTTCGGTGGTGGTGAGCTTATGAATGTTTGGAATGGTTCTGGCTATTACACCTATCAGTACCAAGGTGCTGGTGTCGGTACCGGCCTTGGATTCCAGAGCGATTGGACTGACGGTAATGCTTTCCCGCCGGCCCATCCTTCTATCCCGGGTGACCAGACAGATACCGTAAACGGTGTTTATTGGGCTCCTTCTCCTCAATTGCAGGTCGGTCAGGGCTTCTTTATCTCCAGTCCGAACGCGACTGAAGTGTGGAGCCAATCCATCACCAATATCCCGTAATTTGATAGAACTCTAAACACACCAACTAAACTGAATACAGAATAAATCAAGTATATGAAAAAATTAGTATTAACAAGCATGGCAATGGTCTTGGGCGCAGTTCTTGCCCACGCCCAGGGGACAATCACAATCGCGTCAACTGTTGCAACAGTTGAAACCAATGGCGTGGCGCTCGCTCCCGCGGGCGGAGCTGGTTGGTCGTATGAAGTCTTGGATATGACTTCCACTGCGTACCTTGCCCTTACAGCTCAGCAGCAAGCTAGCGCGTATAACTTCCTTGGGAGTTCTGCCGCTTTCGCTCTCTGGACAGACTCTACGGTGTCTGGAACTGGCTCAGGTTTGCACGCTGGTGGTATCACTGGGGCTGCGAATGCAGTAGCCTCTAACTGGGCTGCCCCAGCTGGAGCAACTTATGCTACCGCTCCCAGCTATGATTACTACACAGTTCTCGGCTGGAATACTTCTGCTGGTACTTGGGCGACAATCTCTGCCGCCCTCGCAACTGGTACTCTGCCCGCTGGCACGTGGTTCGGTCAAACGACGACTCCTGCTTATAACTACGCCGGTGGTGGCCCTAGCGGCCTCTCGGCGGCTGATACCTGGGGTCCTTCTGGCACTGGTCTCGCCGGTTCTGGTGGTCTCCCGACAGTGGGTGCCTTGGTTCTGTCGATTCCGGAACCCACCACGCTCGCGTTGGCTGGTTTGGGCGGCATCTCGATGCTGTTCCTCCGCCGCCGCAAAGCCTAATTTGTTTGAAGCTCTTTAGAGAGTTAGAGTTTCTATCAAGTTAGTACTCATTTCCCCGCTCCTTAACTGGAGCGGGGTTTTTTGTTTTTAAATTATAGACTACGCACTCATTTACGGGAAAGATTTGTTGGGTGAGTTTCTTAAGGGAAAACATAGCGTCACGAGGAGTCAGCAAAGCGGGGCCAAAAAAGCATGCCAAAAGAAAATAATTGTTATAGCATGCTTATGAAGAGCAACCTAACAATTAAAACCCTTCTCTTTTATGAAGAAACTCCTTTTAATCAGTATTGCTTTGGCTGTTAGTTCAATTCTAGTTTATGGCCAGGGTACCATCACAATCAACTCAATCGCGCCGACAGTTTACACCAATACCGGGATCTTTAGCGGGCCAGCTATTGGTTCAGGCGGCACCTTTATTTATGAGGTGTTGGACATGACAGAGGGGACCTGGAAGACGCTTACGCCCTTTGCGCAAGCTGCGGCTTACGATCTGGCGGATAATCCGCAAGCCCTGTCGCTATGGACTGACTCCGCGGTCTCTGGTATCAACTCAACTCTCCATGCAGGGGGCATCAATGCATCCGGAGACGCCATTGCCTTAAACTGGGCGGCCCCAACTTCTAATGTAGGGTACAATACGGCTCCCAATTACGATTATTACACAATTGTCGGCTGGTCAGCCAATGTTGCCGGTAGTTGGACATCTCTTGCGAATGGCATTATGACTGGTACGCTGCCTGGCGGCCCCGATCATTTTTTTGGCCAAACTGGAATAGCTTATAACTACGCTGGTGGCGGATCTACTGACCTCTCTGCAGCTGACTTGTTCGGTCCTTCTGGAACAGGTCTGGCCGGTTCCGGCGGCCTGCCCACCACCGATGCATTAACTTTGTATTCTATCCCTGAGCCCGCCACATTCGCACTCATCGGTTTAGGCAGCGTTTCTATGATTTTCCTTCGTCGTCGCAAAACTTGAGCGAGAAGAAATCTCAACTCCCCGCTCCTTAACTGGAGCGGGTTTTTTGTTTTTATTTCGATAAATCTGTTCCGCGTAGCGGAACGAAGGATGCGCAGCAACCGAGCGAGTCAAACTTGACAAATATTACACAAAAAAATTGAGGTAGTGACTAACTATGACTTTTGTCTTCCTTCTGGTAAAATGGCCGGATGTTGGTCGAAAGGACACATTCGAGCCAAGCTGCTTGCTTGCCGCATCGCCAGTCCTCCGTAGTCCTGGCAGAGAGGGGTAGTGGAACGAAGGCGGACGTCTTGGACTGCGCCAGTTCTGCGGTGGCTCACCATAGTGCGACGCCGATTGGCTCTTTTCTCTCACGTCCTTGCGCCTTTGCACCTTCGCGTCTTTGCGTTAAAAAGGGCCTAAATTGCGAAACGAACCCAATTTCCTTCGAAACGTATTATCCTTCAAATACTAACAACGAAATAATTTCTCTTTTGGCCAAAAGCAAATCTTATGACTTAAAAGATCGAGCCTGCATGGATACCCCAGTCCACCGTTTCCGGAAGGCTACGGAAGGCTACGGAAGCCCTGGGGAGGGGCAAAATAGCTCTATCAATCTTCATCCATCCATGTCAAAAATAATCATGCAAATCGCAATGCCGTCTAAACCACGGTTTATTCTTTCCCTTGCCATTCTCATGCTCATTGCTCCGCCGCTCCTGGGGCAGACTTTCCGGCCGGACAAACTTGCTGCCATGGACGCTGCGATCCAGACCGCTATTGCCCGCCACCAATGTCCCGGCGGCGTCCTCTGGCTTGAGCACGACGGCGTCAAGTATCACAAAGCCTACGGCAATCGCTCCCTCGTGCCGGATACCGAGCCAATGACCGAAGATACGCTCTTTGACTTGGCCTCGCTCACCAAAGTCATCGCCACGGCCCCGGCCGTGATGCTCCTCATCCAGCGCGGCCAGGTGAACCTTGATGCTCCGGTTTGCACCTATCTTCCACAGTTTGCGGGAGAGGGCAGGGAACAGGTCACTATCCGCGAACTTCTTACCCACACTTCCGGCCTTCCTCCCGATCTCGATACCAACGAATGGCATGGGTATTCCAAAGCCATCAAGATGGCCTGCCACACCAAACTGCAATCGCCGCCCGGCACTGCTTTCATTTACAGCGATATCAACTTCATCCTGCTTGGCGAAATCGTCCAACGAATCACCAAAATACCATTGCAGGTCTTCGTTCAAAAAGAAATCTATGAGCCGCTCAAAATGACTAATACCAGTTTCCTTCCGCCCAAATCTAAATTGTCGCGCATCGCGCCGACGGAAGTCATCCAAGGCAAACCGTTGCGCGGTGTGGTTGACGATCCTTCAGCTCGACGCATGGGCGGCGTCGCCGGCAATGCCGGCCTTTTTTCCACCGCTTCCGATTTGGCGCGCTATGCACGAATGATGTTGAATGGTGGTGAATTAGACGGTGTGCGCATCTTCACGCCCGAAACCGTTCAGCTTATGACCACTCCCCAGGCGCCGTCGGCTGCCCATGTGTTGCGTGGTTTGGGCTGGGACATTAATTCTCCTTACGCCGGGCCGCGTGGCAGTCTGTTCCCAATTGGTTCCTACGGTCATACCGGCTGGACCGGCACATCCCTCTGGATTGACCCCGCGTCAAAAACTTTCGTGATCTTCCTCTCCAATCGCAACCATCCCACCGATGCCGGCGACGTGGTCCCTCTGCGTCATGAATTGGGAACCCTGGCTGCCCAGGCCGTCGCAGGTTTCGATTTTACCAATGTTCCTGCTGCCCGCCATCCTTGAAAACGCTTTACCGTTTAACACTAAACATGCTGGCTTCCAATATGTTGCGAAGTTCGCCCCCGTAAAACTTATCGCGATATTCATCCAGTTCCAGGAGATGCCGCGCCCGTTCTTTCTTGTCACTTGCAATGACAAACTTCAGTTCCTCCAAATTATTCGACCAGCGAAAGCCGTTGAAGAATTCTGCGCCCGGAAATTGCGTCTTGTACAACGCCGTTTCGGAATAGCACGTTCCCAGATAAAGATGCCTCACGCCTGCTTCGGCAAAATGCGCTGTTGCCGACGTCATCATAAACATGCCCAGGTTGCGCGCATAATAATTCAGGTCGTAGAAGGCATAGTAGTAGAAGGCCAGCGCCTTTTCCTCCACGTACAACGTCGCCACACCAACTTCCTTGCCCGTTTCACTATCCGTAAAAACCAGCAGATGCGAAATGATCGGCGAGTCGAACAACCCATCCAGGCGCTCAAACGTCATCACATCTTTTCCAAACTTAATGTCCGCATACGTTTTAAAAAACTCCCGGCGCTGGGGCGTGTAATCGAATTTGTCCCGCGGAACCAGCGTCACTTCAATGCCTTTACCCTTGCGAATGATTCTCCTGTTTTCCGACGACGGCTTGAACTTGGTCAAGTCCACACGGACCTGCCGGCACAAATAAAAACGGTCCAGTTGCCGCGACGAAGGCAAAAATCCTGCGTTGAAAATGTCCGCCGGCGTTTCTCCCTTTTCCGGCACGGCCCAGATCGCATACGGGAATTGATAATTCTCGTAGTCAGAATTCGTTTCAGAGAAAAGCAATTTCATGGAAAGATCTTCCGTTCACTCATGCGCGAGAGCGGCTTTTGTTTCAGCCTTTTGCGCCGCATTCACATTTTTGCGGCGCATTCGCAACCGCCAGCCGGTCAGGACGTCGTACGTCACCGAGTTCTTCAATTTGGCAATGTCGCGGACAGTAATTTCCTCATTGCCCTGGCGGCCCATGATGACCGCCTCGTCCCACATCTTCGCTTGCGGTATGTCCGTGATATCCACCATCAGCGCATCCATCGCAATGCCGCCGACCAGCGGTGCGCGCTTGCCGTGAATAAGCACGCATCCCTCGTTTCGCACGCGTGGAAAACCATCGCCATAACCAATGGGCAATACGGCGACCCGGCGCTCAGCCTGTGCAGTATACCGCATCCCATAACCAACCACTTCGCCCGGCTTCAATTTCTGGATCGCCGCGATTTTTGCTTTCACCGACATGATCGGTTCAATGCCCGGAATGCGCCGACAAACCTGCGATGGGAAAACGCCGTACATCAGTATGCCGGTCCGAACCATATCCAAATGCGCGTGCGGCAGGTCCAGGAAACCGCCACTGTTGCAAGTGTGGCGAATTTTTACGGAAACCTTGCGTGCTTCGAGCGCCTGCAGCACTTCATTGAAACGCGAAAACTGCAGGTTGGCAAAGGTCTTGTCCGTTTCATCCGATTGCGCGAAGTGTGTCATCACTCCTTCCAGCAACAACGATTTCTGCGAAACAATTTGTTCCACCAGCGGCAGCGCCTCATCCCATCGCACTCCATAACGGCTCATACCGGTGTTGATTTTCAAGTGAACAGGAACACGCTTATTAAATCTTGCTGCGGTGCTCGCCAGCGCATGGACAGTGCGAGGTTCGTTGACGCAAACGGTCAGGTCATGTGCCACGCACCACTCCAATTCGGCCTCCTGTCGTTCGCCCAGCAGCAAGAGCGGACTCGGGATGCCATTTTGCCGCAGCGCCATGGCCTCTTCCAGCGTGCTCAAACCAAACCCCCACGCCCCCTCTTCGATTGCAATGCGCGCTACATCCAGCGCCCCGTGCCCATAGGCGTCATCCTTTGTTACCGCCATCAATCGTGCTGCCGGCAAATTGCCCCGAATCAATTGCAAGTTGCGGCGCAGCTTGCTCAGGTCAATTTCAATCCATGCCGGTCGCAACGGAAAGTCAGAATCGTTATTCATCTCGCGTCTCTGCTGATATGTTAAATCTATTTATTTCCTGGTGGCCACAAACTTTGACCGACATCCGTCCGGTAATAGCTTCCCGTCACGCGGATTTTCCGGATGTTTTCATACGCTTTCGCGATCGCCAGGTTCAATTTCGGCGCCAGCGCGATCACATCGGCAATCCGGTGTCCCGTGGTCATCAAGTTCCCTTCGGCAGTGCGCATCACTTCATTCCACCAGACGTCGCAGTTAAATCGTCCTTTGATCTCCAGCGGCAATCGCGGACTGCGCGTTTGCGTAAACGGGTAGCCATAACCTGCCAGCGTTACCGAACAGCCAAAGTTCAATTTCTCTTTGAATCTCAGCTCCAGCTTTTCGTTTCGTGCCGTCCGCATGACCACATCCAACGGATTTTTCAACATCCGCAAAATCATTGGTCCGGAAGTCACGCCAATTCGGATATTGTACTCGATAACATGCCATTTACCTTTGTATCGAATCGCCGTCACCTGAATCGGGCCATTGAATTTCGCTTCCCGCAACCAGGGCTTCAATGGATGAAGCAGCTGACGCGCCAGCCCGTATTTATCCTTTTCGTCCCGTTCGACCAGCCCGCCAAGCGGTGCGCCGGCCACGATGCCCAGGTTGCCATTGAATGCGCGTTTATATTCCTGGTTCGTCACCAGGGAGTAAATCTCACCGCCACTAACAAGCGCGATATGGCCCGCCTCGGCAGGACCAAGATACTCCTGCAAAAAAATGCCCTCGGCATCGTTTGCCACCTGCAACCATGCCCGTGTTTCGGCAACGGTCTCGCTCAAAATCGTATGAATGGGGCTGCCCGGGGAGCACAATGGATTCTTGATGACGTACGCGCGCGGATTTTTTTTGAGAATTTTTTCGGCCTCCAGCCGGTTGGAGGCGACAAACGCCTTTGGAAACGGGATTTTAAATTTTGCGCACAATTCCCGGGCCAGATCACGTTCCCTTTCAATTCGCATCGCCTCTCCGACCGGTGAAAAAATGCCAACACTTGATTTTCGCAGACTGTCTGCCCACGGTGCCTGTGCCCAATCAATCGATTGAGGGATTACAAGGTCAATGTTGTTCTTGCGAATCAAAGGAACAGGACTTGGAAATGCCTCCTTTGAATAAACCTTCCCTGCCAGCGTCGGTGAAAAATGCCCGTAATTACGCGTCAAATACGTTGAGACATTTGCACCCGCATCCGCCAGGGCGGTCCCGATGCTGTGCGCAAATGATCCCACGCCGAGAATCATAATGTTCGCACCGGTCTTATTCGTTTGTTTTTTAAGCGGCATACTTGTGACCCAAGTGTTTCTGAATTTTGATTTCAATGCAATGACATGCATCGACCCGAAGAGAAGTTGAGTGGAACCAAACCGGACAGCGGAATTATATGATAACCAACCTGCCTGATTTGCTCGTCTACTTGGCGGATCTTTTCTTGCGGAAAAGCGGCGCGGTGTTGGCCACGTTCAGCATCGAAAGGTCCATGCCGGTATCCGGCGCGCGCTCCTTGGCGATGTGGAGCTGGCGTGCGAGGCCCTTTACGGCCGTAGAAGCAAAATATTTCACCACCCCAACACCGGCCTGGGATTTAAAAATGGCAACGAGGAGAGAATGCTCATCCACATTAGTGGCGAAAAGGCTGAAATGTTCGCCCTGCTGGTAAATGCTGTTGAAATTCGTTTCTTTGACGAGGCCGGCTATAGTTTGGTTTGCCATGAAAGCCCCGGAAGCCAATGCCGCGATCGTGGTAAGGTCAAAATCCCCTGATTCGCCCTGGTGCGTGATAAGGAAACCACCCTTGTCTATTAACAACGCCGTTGCTGTATCGGTGCTGCTAACGAATTCGCGAAGCGTTTCGTTCATCTTCCGAATGTCTTCTTCAATGAGTTGTGGCAGGGTAGCCATGGTCAATCGTTTTAAGCAATGAGTGACATTGGGCGCGAAGAATCGCGGTGGTTTATTTCATCATGCGTATTGAGGTTGCTGGGCGCTTTGGTTGATGAATTTGTGCAACAACAAACGCGTAATCATATTGAGCGTCTCGAAGACGCCTTCACATTTGTGCGCCGTGGCTGAAAATGAAGGTACCTGGACTTCGCGGTTGTTCAGGAGAAATTCCATGTATTCCATGGGTGCGACATTCGGCAAATCACGCTTGTTATATTGCAGAACGTAAGGGATTTCATCCAGGTTCAGCTTGAGCGAGGCGAGGTTGTCCACCAGGTTTTGAAAGCTTTCAACATTTTCGGGCATCTTTTCATACTGCGAATCCGCCACGAAAACCACGCCGTCAACGCCGCGCAAAACGAGTTGCCGTGTCGTGTTGTAAATGACCTGGCCGGGGACCGTGTAAAGTTGGAACTTGGTTTTGAAGCCGCGAATGGTCATGGCCTCAATCGGCAAAAAGTCGAAAAACAGCGTGCGGTCGGAACTTGTCGCCAATGAAACAAGCTTGCCCTTGTTGCCTGCGGTGGTTTGCACGTGATCATGGACTTGCACCAGGTTGGTTGTTTTGCCGCCCATTGCCGGGCCGTAATAAACAATTTTAACCTGCAGCTCTTTTGTGGCTTGATTGATGATGGCCATAATTATTTTTTCCTATCTAGTTCTCCGGCCAGGACGGCCAGTTGTGCTGTTGGCAACGGTTCACCTGCGCGGCCAAATGCCGCGAAATAAACCGCATTCACACGGAAAATCTTCCATGGAATATTGCCGATCGTGAAATTCAGATTGTTCAATTCGCCCATGCGCAGTTCTTTGGAGCATTGGCTGACCCGGCTAAACAGTTGCGGCAAAAACGCGGCAACGGTGTCCGCGTTTAACTCGGACGGCAAGTGGTGGGCCACTTTCAGGCCATCGGGCAGTGCAATGATGGCACCGGCCATACTGGGCAGTTTCATTGCCCTTTCGATGATGTCCTGGGGCATAGCGCGGCGGCTGGTAAAATCCGTTGCCGGGGCCGGACGCCTATAATCAACTTCATCCTCGCGAGGCGCTTCATTTCCTTCGGCACGGACGAAATAATTGGTATCAACTTTTGGCTCTGCCGGTTTCACCGGGGGAACCAGGTCCGGCACGTTGAGCGGCGCGGCTAGTTCTTCCGGTTGTGGTTGCGGAAAGCCGAAGAACAAATTGGGGACTGAAGATGGCGGTACAATCGCCTTCGAACGTTGATTGACCGTCCCATTTTGTTTCGGCAAAAAGAGCGGTGCGATAACCTTCAAGGGCAATTCCAATTCCTTGTTGTCATGGATGGAAGGGCCAGGCGGTGTCGGCCGTATCCAGGAACGCAAATTGTGCCATGAAAAGATGATACGGCCCCGTTTGAGCGCAGGCTCAATTAAATGAACCGGCAAAGCCACCTGTGAATTAACCAGGTTGTTTTGGACAATTTCCTGGCGCAAAGTTTCCGGCCACGCCTCAGCCAGGGCGCGCATGGGCACCGAAATAGTGGCAATTTCCCCTGGCGCGGCAGATGCCATAGCCATGGGGGGCACTGGAGCCGGCGGAGGCGTCGCCATAGCCGGCGTCGCGGGCTTGATAAATGGAATCGGCGTCGGAGGCGGGGGAACCGCCAGCTTCGGTGCTGCAGGGATCGGCGCGGGAATCGGCGTCGCTACCGGTCCTCGTGCAGGGCTTGGAATTTGTGTGACTGGGGCCGGTGTGTTTGCTCTCAACGGGATCGGTGCCGCTGGTGCAGCCGGTGCCGGCGTAGTGGCACGTGGAGTAAATGATGGCGGTGGCGGCGCAACCGGAGTGGACATCTGTATTTTGGCCGGCTCAGCGGGCGGCGCCTTTTTGAAAAAGTGTGTTGTCGGAGGAGTTGGCTTGAGAGGCGCCGTGGTAAACATGACCCCTTGCCCGCCAGTGCCAAATGGCCCGGAGATCTCCGAGGGCGCCGTTACCATTTTTTGCGGCTGGTTACGAATGAGCATTGCCGGGTTCAATCGGGCAAGGACGTCATTCAGGGGCAGTACAATAGGTAACGAGTCGTATTCTTCACCCATCCTGAATAGGTTGGGAGCGGCACTACGGAGTTCGCCAAAAGTAATTTTTACGGTTCCTTGCGCCAACTGAGGCAATACTTTATCAACCGAAATACAAATGTTCGCTTCCGATAAATTGACTCCGCCCATTGTCCATTTGGAACGCAAATCAGGCGGCAGCTTCTCTAAAATCGGCAATAATGGCATTTCCAGTTCCGAAGCGCCCTCGGCGCGCATCGGCATTGGTGCGGGCGGTGCCGGGGCAATCGCCGGAATGGGTTGCGTGGGTGCCACGACCGGTGCCGCCGCTGTTGGCGGGGGAGCAGCCGTTGTGACAGGACGTGCCGTCTGCGATTCGGCCACGTCGTTGCTATCCACGCGACGAAGCATTCCTCTCAGCAAACCGGCAAATTTAGTTTTGAAGTTGTTAGCCAACGCGCTCATGATTTCAAAATACCTATGGCGACAACTTGAGCAGGAAATGAGCCAATTTAAACCGGCCTGAAATGCCCAATAATGGTTGTCGGCTTGTAGGATTCTTAAATCCAATGATTTAGCCGTAATATATGGGTTATTTAGGCTCAATATGGCTGAATTTTCATCGTGTCGAGCCTGCCCATTTTCATTCCATGTTTTGAACAGCGTTCCAATAACGTACAAAACTGTCGGATTAGAAAATGGAGGATGGATGTATGGATCTTAATGTGGTTTAAATTGATACACGCCTTTAGTCAGGTCTCATTGGGCGAATGCGGTTGAACTGTTTTTGGTTGAAAATAAATTGACGGGAAGGAACACGATTTGTAAACTACTTGTTCCTTTCGGTTCCAGAGTAGCTCAATGGTAGAGCAGCCGGCTGTTAACCGGCTGGTTGTAGGTTCGAATCCTACCTCTGGAGCCAGTTTGCTTCATGTTTTTCGTAATACATTCTAGAGAACCCAGAAGGCCGGTTTTATATCGGTCATACCGATAATTTGGAGGAACGACTGATGAGGGCTCTCTCAACAATCTACTAGGGTTGTTCCAGCAGCTTTAGAACATCTGCTGCCACCTGGGCAGATTGAATAGCGATTCCCTGTTCATTGAAGTGTACATTATCCATGTGATATTCCGGATGTCCTTGCATCGGTGTATTTAAATCTTCAATTGGGATTCCGTTCGCCTGCATAAATTTTGCGGCAATCGCATTGCGTTCAGCAATACGATCGTCAGTGGCCTGGGTTGAGTTGTCAGGGGAGAGGGAAGGTGAAATTTTTAACGGAGTCGTGTTGGCCCAAATTAACTTTGCGTTAGGAGCGTATTTTTTGATCGTTTCTAAATAGATGGGGAAGGCTTGTTCGTATTCTTTCTCACCATGCTGCCAGCCGTGCATCCCATTGTTAAAATGAATGACGTCAAATTGATACTGGGTTAATACCATTTTAATTTGTTCGAGCAACACCGGGTCTGAAATAAACGCCGAACTGCTGAGTCTTCCGACGTAGGCCTTGCCGGCAAGGCGCTTTTCCACCGCCGGATAGTAGGCGCGGGTGATAGAATCGCCGATGAGCAACACGCGTGGCAGGTTGGTTTCGTTGGCGTGAGAAATCCAAATGTCACACCATTCAATGGACTCTTTTGCTGAAGGCGGGTATTCGGCTCTTCCAATTCCGATGAATATTAAATTCACTCCAAAGAAAACGAATAGATAAACCTTGGCCAGTTTCATTGGGATTTGATCATGTAAAAAAGGTTGAGGCTTTCGCGTTCGATCGGATTGGTGACAGAGAAGTTGCCGCTGGGGGAGAGGAAGGTATTGGTGGCGATGGGGAGCCAGGGACCGGTGATGAGGTTGGTGGTGCTGAGCACATAGTAAGTGTTGCCGGCGGTGCCGCCCGTGCCACTCAAGACC
>DATJXK010000022.1:0-15536 GCA_035500235.1 Pseudomonadales bacterium
TGGATGGCGGTGACATTGCATGGCGGCAACACGACGGCGGACATACGGATGCGCCGAACTGGCCGGCGTTTTTGACGTGGGCCGACCGCTATATTCATAGCCCAATGCCGCCGTTGTAGGCCGGTGGGGGTTAATGTGAAGCAATATTTGCCAGGCTGGAATCCCGCACGGGCAAATTTTCCCGGTAGAGTGCGATTTCAGCCTGCAATTGATTCACCGTGACATTATCGCCGCTCCCGGCGGCCTGTTGCAGCGCCAGTTGGGCCGTGGCAATCGCATCTGGAAATTGTCCCGCATTGGCGTACGCGGCTGAGAGGGTGTTGACGATATCCGGATCTTTGCCACCCGAAAGCTCATTCGCTTTGCGGGCCAGTTCGATCGCCCTGGGCCCTTTTCGCATCCCGGCCTCGGGACTGGTGGCCAGGATACGGGCCAGGTAATGGCAGGCATCCAGGTCGTTTGGATCCATCTCCAATGTTTTTTCAAACTGTGCCGCCGCTTCGTTTATCTGCCCGGTGCGAAGAAATAAAAATCCAATATTGTCACAAACCATTGTGGATTTCGGTGACAGTTTGAATGCTTCCTGTAATTGTTGCAGCGCCTTGTCCGTCTGCCCGGTATGGAGCAGGGCATCGGCGAGGTTATTGTGCGCCGGCAAATAATCCGGCTGCAGTTCGATCGTTTTTTGATATTGTTCGATGGCCTGGTCCCAGTCTCCCTTTTGTCCGTAAGCGGCGCCGAGATTAAAATGGACCAAGGTATAAGCAGGCTCGATTTCGAGGGCCTTTTGATATTGCCCAATCGCCTCAGCCACTTTTCCTTCTGACATGAAAGCCATGCCAAGATTGTTGCGCGCCACAGCGTTGTCTTTCGTGCAGGCGATGGTGTGGTTCCAGAGTGATTCGCTGTCGCGCCAATAGGCAGTTTGATCGAATGAAGCAATGCTTAAAATTGCAATCACGGCTACGGCAAATAAACCCAGGACAGGACGCCGGTATGGCCAGCCGGAAAAAAGTTCCGCGATGCCCCATGTGAGAGCCAAATAGAGTCCAATCTGCGGCAGATACGTGTAGCGGTCCGCGTGCGCCGCTGAGCCGACCTGCACCAGGCCAATCACCGGCACTAACATTCCCAAATACCAAAGCCAGCCGACTAAGAGATATCGTTTTTTGAAGTAGAGAATCCCGGCGCTAATCGCCAGCAGGAACAACACCGAACCAGCCACTTCCCATGCCGGCAGATGTGCGGCTAAAGGATAGTAAACAGCCAGCCGGGACGGATAAAACATTTGCCCAATAAGGATTAGGTAAGAGACAAGGGCATTGCTGATTCGCAAGGGAATACCAATGTCCGTAACCAGGGCGACTGCATTCTTTTGGGCCATCAATGCCGCCACGCATCCCAGCGCAGAAATCACCAGCAAAGGGATTTTTTCCAATAAAAGTCGCCTGAAAATGGAAAGGTAACTCTTTGTTTCATGGAGCTTATCAAACCGGTTGAGCGGCCAGTAATCTAACAACAGCAAAAGAAATGGAAGTGTTACGAGCATTGGTTTGCACATGAGCCCCAGCGCCAGCAAAAGCGCGACCAGGAGATAACGGGCAATAGAAAATGGCCGGCGTACGTAGCGGACATACGCCCACAACGTCAACATAAAGAATACGCCGCCCAGGACGTCTTTGCGTTCGGCAATCCAGGCGACGGATTCCACGCGCAGTGGGTGAACCGCAAACATCGCGGCGACAAATGCGCTTCGCCAAAGCGTTCCGGTAAGTTCCTTCAAAACAAAAAATAAAAGAATAGCAGCGATGGCATGCAGGAGAACATTAGTGAGGTGGTAGGCGCCGGCGTTCAACCCGTATAACTGGTAATCCAGCATCAAAGAAATAGTCGTCAGCGGATGCCAATTGGCCGCCAAAGTGTGCGTGAAGGCCCAGCCAATTCCATCCAGGGTCAGCCCTTTTTGGATGGCGGCATTTTCGGAAACATAGGCGCCGTCATCATAATTGATGAACCCATAGTGGAACGTTTGGCTGAAAACGATCAGGGTAATCGCTGCCAGGAAGAGGCAAATTCCTGAAACCAAAAAAGTCTGGTTTGGAGGGATGGCAGGGCGGTTTTCCTTAAGGCTTTTGCCTGCCGGAGGAGAGCGGAGCCGGGTTTTCGCCCGCCGTTTCATTTCGGCGGATTATACCAGAATTTAGGTAAGCTAACCTACCCGGGAATGTTATTCGGACCCAACAGCTTGCAATCCGGCCCGCAGGTATCCCAGGGCATAGGCCATGCCGGCGTGCCAGGGCGCGGCGCAAGCCATCTGCGGCGCGTGATCGGGAATAATGACGCCGGTAAAATTATTTTTCTTCAAAATCCGGAGCACGCACAAAATGTCCACGTCCCCGTCGTCAATAAACGTCTCTTTATAATACGGCACCTTGTCGCGGACATTGCGCAAATGAACGTAGGCGAGCCTTTTTTGGCGGCTGTAATTTTCCACGGCTTCATAAACGTTGCCGTCAACCATCTCGCCAATTGTGCCGACGCAAAATTCCAGCGCGTTGCGCGGGCTGGGCTTCAGGTCAATGAGCTTCTGGTAAAGCTGCGGCTGCCAGACCAATCGTGGCTGGGCGCGAACGGTGGGCAGGGGAGGGTCATCAGGATGCGCGGCGAGCGTCACGCCGGCTTCTTCGGCGACCGGGATGAGTTCATCCAGGAAATATTTCAGGCGCGACCAAAGCTGTTCGGTCGTAGCGGTGGGAACAGTTCCTGCCGGGGCCTTCGGATCGTAAACCATGTTCCAAACCATGCCGTTGGGCAACGGCTGGTCGAGCGGTCCATCCATGCCGACGGCTTCGGCTTCTCCGCGCGCAAATTTTCCCTTCACCCGTCCGGCGACACCCGCAATGGAAAAATTATAACCAAAAACCGGAATACCTGCGTGGCCGACGTTGCGGATAATTTGTTTCAGGTTTTCGATCTGTTGGGATTTCTTTGGGCCGTCCAATAAAACGTCATGCCAATGCGCCGGGTCAAAATTTTCAATCGCTTCGATTTCGAGGCCCATGGCGCCGGCTTCTTTCTTGATGGCAGCAATTTCCTCGAAGGTCCAAATTTTCTCCGGGTCACCCGCCAGGCCCCAACCGGAATCATCGCCCACGGGCTGGTCCCCGGGACGATTGCGCGACGAGCGGAAATAATCCACCAGGTGAATTACCAGGTGCGTACAGCCGCACTGTTTCGCAAATTGAAAATGCTCGCGGTCGAGCTGGTGCCGGTAAAGTCCGAGTCCGAGTTTCATTTTGAGGCAACCTGCCCGATGATCTCAAACGGCACCGTCAACCGGATATCATCCGAAGCGCTGCCGATGAGCAGTTCATATTTGCCTGCTTCCACGACGTATTGCTTTTTCGCAGTATCCCAATAGCGCAATCGCTCCGCCGGAAAACTCATTGTAACCGTCGTATCTTTGCCTTTGTTCAAATGAATGCGCTGAAAGCTGCACAGTGTCTCTTTTGCCTGTGGCACAGCCGAATCCACGTGGCGGAAATAGACTTGCGCGACTTCATCACCGTCACGTTTGCCGGAATTTTTGACGTTGAACGAAACGCTTACCGTGCCAGACGGGGTGAGGGAAGACTGGCCCAGGCGGGGCTTTTTGTACGAAAATTTGGTGTAGCTGAGCCCGTGGCCGAAGGCAAACAGCGGCTGGCCGTTGAAGTAACGGTAAGTGCGATTGCTCATCGAATAATCTTCAAAGTCAGGCAAGTCACCGGTGGACGCGTAAAAAGTGACCGGCAAACGTCCGGCGGGATTGGCATCGCCAAAGAGAATTTCGCCCACGGCCCGCCCGCCTTGCTCGCCGGGATACCATGCCTGCACAATGGCCGGCAAATGTTTGGCCTCCCACGGCATGGCAATGGCGCTGCCGCTGCAATTCACGAAGATCACTGGTTTGCCCGTGGCCGAGAGGGCCTTCAACAAATCGGTTTGCACGCCGGGTAATTCAATTTGTGTGCGATCACCGCCATTGAAACCTTCGTATCCATTCGCGCGTGACATTTCTTCGCCCTCGAGTTGCGCGCTGATGCCGCCCACGTAGATGACTACGTCAGCCGATTTCGCCGCGGCGATGGCATGGGCGATAACCTCAGGCGTCGGCTTGTTCGAGCCATCGCGTCGCAAGGCCAGCGGGCAGCCTGCTTCATAGGTCACTTCAACGCCCGGCCCAGCCACGGCTTTGATGCCATCTAAAATAGTCACCGGCCGCGCCGGAGTGCCGTAGTAATTGCCGATGAGCATCGGGATAGAAATCGCGTTTGTGCCGATGACCGCAATGCGTTTGATATGGCGGCGATTCAACGGCAGCGTTCCGTCATTTTTTAAAAGCACAATCGACTCTTCCGCGACCTTGAGCGCCAAGGCTTCATTAGCCGGCGTGTCATTTTGGTCCATGCCAACTTTTGACCATGGAACATCCTGCGGCGGATCAAATAGCCCGAGGCGGAAACGCGTGATAAGCGCGTAATAGAGCGCGTTGTCAATTTCAGGTTCGGTAATCAATCCCTGTTGAACGGCTTTGAGCAGCGCATTGTAGGAACCGCCGCAGCAAATGTCGCAGCCGGCCTTGACCGCCGCTGCCGCCGCTGCCGGCAGCGAATCCGTGTAATGGTGGCCGGAATAAATGTCGTGGATGGCATCACAATCGGAAACGATATAACCGTCAAAACCCCATTGCTTGCGGAGTGTATCGGTCAGCAGGAAAGAATTAGCGCAATCGGGCACGCCATTGAGCGCGCTGTAAGCGCCCATCACACCGCCGACATGGCCTTCGCGCACGGCCATTTCGAATTGGGGCAGGTAGGTTTCATAAAGATCGCGTTCGGGCGGTTCGGCATTGAAACCGTGGCGCGACGGTTCGGGCCCGCTATGCACCGCATAATGTTTGGCGCAAGCCATGGCCTTGATGTAGTTCGGGTCATTACCCTGCACGCCCTGGATAAAGGCCACGCCCAATGAGCCGGACAGGAACGGGTCTTCGCCATAAGTTTCCTGGCCGCGCCCCCAGCGCGGGTCGCGGAAGATGTTGATATTGGGCGACCAAAACGTGAGGCCGTTAAATCGTGTGCTGTCGCCGTCATGTTTGCGGACGAACTCGTTATACTTGGCGCGTGCTTCGGTGGAAATGACGTCGCCCTCGCTATGAATTAACGGCACGTCCCACGTGGCGGCCATGCCGATGGCCTGGGGAAAAACCGTGGCTATGCCGGCCCGGGCCACGCCGTGCAGCGCTTCGCTCCAGACATCGTAAGCGGGAATTCCCAGCCGCGGAATCCCGGGTGTCGTGCTGCCGAGCTCCTGTACTTTTTCCGCGAGCGACATCCGGCTAATCAGGTCTTTCACGCGTGCATCCTGCGGATATTTTGGGTTGGTCCAAATGGCCGGCGTGCTGACTGCAGGCGGCTGGTTGGCAGCGGCTGTGAGCGGGTCGGCGAAATCCGATGCGTTGAGCGAAACCAACTGCTCGCCGTTCGTATCGAGGATCTCGAAGGTGTTAAACTTGGCGTTATTTTTTATCGCAGTGAACGTCACTGTCAGCGGAGACATGCTATCCGCTTTATCCACTTCGCCCGTGATGGAATAAACCCGGTTGGCGCCGTTGGCAGCGGCAACGATATCAAAGTTGGAAGCGATGACGTCATCGCCTGAAATCACATTGAAGATGCGGTCGCCCGGCTGGTTAAAATAAGTTTCAGCTTCACCAATGATGACGATGTATTTCCCGCTGTGGAGGTGGGTGGCTGAAATGGTAAAATTAGTCCCGGCGATTTCCTCGCGAAAGGCCGCCGCGTTATCTTGCGTCGTGCCGGCCACGTGCAGGTTGTCCGCGGTTTTGTGGTGGGCGAATTGCCCAGTGGCCTGCACCGTATGGTCGCATGCCGCGCAAATTTCCTCATCGGCCCGTGCCGGCGCGTTTGTTAGAAGCAAACCCAGCGCACAAAATAAGAGAGAGGGACGAATACATGAATAGAGTCGTGACATGGAACTCCTGCTTTTTGAGGTTTATAAAAATTGGCCGCGGGCCAATGTTTGTGTCAGGGAAACAAATTTTTTCCGCGTGGCAACGTAATCGGCAGCGGTCTGTTTTTCGGGCACAATCTTTTCGGGATTGATTTGCACAAAGGCCGAAGACCAGTCGGCGATGGATTTTGACGTTTGGGCGCCGGCCAGCGCCTGGATGGCGGCACCGAGCGCCGCGCCTTCCGATTGCGCGAGGGTGACCACCGGACAATCAAAAATATTGGCGCACATTTGCCGCCACACGGCGCTCTTGCTGGCGCCGCCCGTGAGGCGGATTTCGGTGGGGACGATTCCCAGTTCCTTCATGCGTTCCAAACCGTAAGCGAGTCCCAGCGTCACGCCTTCCATGACTGCGCGCGCCATCAGCGCCGGTTTCATGTTGCGCGTGTTTAAGCCGTGAAAAACACCATTGCCGTTGGGCAAATTTGGCGTGCGTTCACCATTTAAGTAGGGCAGAAAAAGAAGTCCTTCTGCACCGGCGGGCGCGCCTTCGATCGCGCCATCCAATTGCGCGACGGACCAGCCAAAAAGATTCCGCACCGCTTCCGTGGCTACGGTGACATTCATCGTGCAGAGCAACGGCAGCCACGCATCCGTGCTGTCGCAGAAACCGGCGATTTCTCCTTTGACATCGGTTACGGGCTTCTGGCTGTAGGCGTAAATCGTACCGGACGTCCCGAGGCTGGCCGTGACCCGGCCGGGAACGACGTTGGCCGTTCCGATGGCGCCCATCATATTGTCGCCGCCGCCCGCGCTCACGATCACCTCTTTTGGCAAACCCCAATGCGCGGCCAGTTCCGGTTTCAACGTGCCCGCCGCTTTGCGCGAAGATTCGAGCTTCGGCATTTTGTCCGGCAACGCCTGGTCAATGAATTTTACCACGTCCGCCTCCCATTGGCGGCTGTGAATGTTCATCAGGGCCGTGCCTGAGGCATCGCCGTACTCCATGCCGAATTTGCCGGTGAGATAATAATTCAGGTAATCATGCGGCAATAAAACGGTATGAAGCTTGGAAAAATTCTCCGGTTCATGGCGCTTGAGCCATAAAATTTTTGGCGCGGTAAAACCCGGGAGCATGTCCGAGCCGACTTTCTCGATGAAAAATTGCGAGCCGCCAAAATGCTTTCGCATTAAATCGCACTCTTCCACTGTCGAAGTGTCGCACCACAATTTCGCCGGGCGAATCACCTGTCCCTGCGCATCCAGCGCGACGAATCCATGCTGCTGACCCGAAATGCCGATGCCTGCGATCTCTTTGCGCCGGTCGCCCAGCGCTTTCACGACCTGGCCCACCGTGACATCCATCGCTTGTACCCAGGTGGCGGGATGTTGTTCGGCATGGCCCGGAGGCAGGCCCGGCAACACATCGTAAGTTTGCGTTGCCGAACCAATAATTTTCCCTGTGTCCCCGTCCAGAGCGATAGTTTTGGTGCTCTGCGTCCCGCAATCTATGCCCAGGTAAATCATGCGATCTATATATCGGATGGCCTTTCGGCCTTAACTCTGCCGATGGCCGTTAATTTTTGGAAAAACGATTGGCGCCCGCTCGCTGTTCCCTCTCCGCTCCCATCCCATGGGAGGGGAGAGGGTAAGGGTGAGGTGAGGGCTCTGTTCGTTCATTAATACAGGCACTCGGCGAGGTAACCGGCCAGCGCCGTGTACCGCTGCGTCCGGCGAAACTCCGCGATGCGCTTACGGTCCACTTTCAAGGCCTTCTTCCACAACCGCTGCAAGTTCGCGGCGCTCGTGTGCAGGATGTCCGCGATATCTTCCTGCCGGTCCGTGCGCGGTGCCTTCACGTCGAAGGCCAAAATGCCCGGCCATTTGGCGTCCTGCAACGCAACGCACAGCGCGAAATCTTTCAACGGCTCGGTATAACCGAACGGCAAATCCTGGTCGTAACGCGTGGTGTCCTGCGAATTCAAATGAATGTGGAACAGTTTTCCCGCTTCGAGACAAAGCTCCACGTCCCAGAGATAATCCAGTCCGGCCATGCGGCTGTGCGCCGTTTCCGGATTAAGGCCGAAGATTGGCTGCACGGCTTTGTCCAGCCGGCTGATGAGATAGAGGGCTTCGCCCACGTTCCCCAAATACATGTTCGCGCGCGGTTCATTCGGCTTGGGCTCCAGCGCGAAGCGCGGCGAGCGTTTGCCGTATTTCCTCAGCGCATATTTGCCCACGGCATTGAAACCTTCAATCAGGCGGCGCACGGATTCCTGCCCGTCTTTGGCGAGCATAAAATCAAAACCTTCGCGGCCATTCCAAAACACCATGATCTCCGCGCCGAGTTCCACGGTCACGTCCACTGCCTGCAGCGCGTTCTCCAGCGCCAGCTTGCGCACGGCGGGATCGTTGCTCGTCATGGCGCCGTCTTTGAAAACCGGGTCGGCGAAAAACGACGGCGTGTACATTCCCATTTTGACGCCGTGCTGCTTCATCAACTGCTTCGCCAGGGGAACGTCATCCGCGGAAATTTCTACGTCATGCGCCTCGATATAAGTAATGCCTGCGGCGGCCAAAAGGGGAATGCGGTCAAGAATCGGGATTTCTTCGCGGGTCGGTCCGCCAAACGGATCGCGTCCGGCGCCGAGGTTCCAAACCCCTGCGCCAATGCCCTGTTTTCCTGCCTTTTTCTCGATAACTATTTTGCTCATGTTTCTAGATTTCTATTAGGATAGACAGTTTACCAGTACTTTACGGCTGTGCCTTGTCTCTATTCCCACCGGTAAAAAATACACAAGTCATGCTGCCTGATTGACGTCTAAAATAGCAACTGTTAAAACATGGACTATGATACGGCAGCTGCCGCGAAGACCCCGCCAATTCTTTGACCTTTTTGAAGAATACGGCAGCGGCAGCATTGCCCGCCTGCCCAAGCACCGCAACGGAGGCCTGGAACTCCACTACATCGCCCGAGGCCATCTCCATTGGGAAATTGAAGGTCGCCCGTTTTTGGTTCCGCCGAAATCCGTTTTTTTTACCTTCCCCTGGGAGAAGCACGGGAGCAGCGCGGACTTTGAGCCGGGCCACTTTTTTCATTTTGTCGTGTTTCGCATGCGGCAACCGGAAGAATTGAATCCCGCGAAAATCCGCCTGGCGCCCGGGTTCGGCCTTTCCCATGCCGAGGAGAGCGAAATCTTTTTTAAGCTGCTGTCCGTTCGCAACCGCTGCTTTGTGGCCAGCCCGGATTTTGCCTGGGTGATGGCGCGCCTGACGAAGGAACTGACCGAGCCCGGCGCGCTGGCGCGCACCAATATCATCGCCCTGTCCCGCGCCGTGCTGTGCGAATTGGTAAAAAATGCCCGCTCTACCGAAAGCCGGAATCACAAGAACCACTCGAGCGAGCCGCGCGTCATCCAGTTCGCCAATGAACTGCGCACCCGCTGCGCCGAGCCGTGGACCCTGGATTCCATGGCCGCGGCCTGCCGCCTCAAGCGCACGCAATTTGAAATCCTCACCAAGGAACTTACCGGCGATACCCCGTCGCGCCTGCTAAACCGTTTCCGCGTGAGGCTGTCTCAGCAGCCGTTGCGGAGCGGCCACAGGACCATTACCGAGATTGCGTTTAATTCCGGGTTCAGTTCCAGCCAGTATTTTTCCCGCATCTTTAAAAACATTATCGGCATTACGCCTTCCCAATATCGCCAGCGCCGCGGCAACCTCGCCGTCTACGACCGCCGCTTCCTCCAGGTCCTGACCCAACTCAAGTCTTCACGGAACGGGTTTAAATTAGCCAATGGTAAAGACTGATCGCGTTATGAAAACTCAACAGGAATTCGAGGCGAGTGGAATGGTTTCGGTTTGGGTTGGAGATTTTCTAACGGATGTGCAATTCGACAAGTACATGAATCTGACGGAAGATTTTGAGAAAGATTTTGGTTTTAAAATTCATGATCGCGGTATCAGAGAATGCGTTGTTGAGAATAGATCGAAGCCGATAGCACAGTTGGCCGAAGGCTTCTCCAGTTGGACGTCTTTTGTCGCTGCTGTGGCCGAAGTAGCTAGAAAAATGGGCGTTGATCAAGCAACTACAATGATTGTCTTCTATTGCGTTAAATATGATCCCTCAAGGACAATAATTAATTCAAACGCTCCACTTAAATTTATTGGGGCCTTTCCATTTGCGTAAATCGTAAATGGGAAACATTCGTGGCTAAAAATCTGTGTTTATCTGTGTTAATCTGTGGCCAAAATTCCCTGCCGTTTGGACCATCGTCCCTGGCTGGTGCAACCAGACAATCATTTCACCTTTGCCGCGGTTCGCCCAGGCGAAGTAGGGGATGGCTTTGAAAGGCTGTTCGGTTTTTGACTGCGTTCCGTCCGCGTTTGTGGACACAGCCCAGGCTTTGCCGGTGATGGTTTCAACGCCGTTCAATAATCCTGGATCGAACTCGGCCGTAAATTTCTGGTTCTCCGGCAAAATCAAATTGCGTACCTGGCCGTTAGGATTGTCCGGCCATTCGGCGCAGAAAATAATCGGCCCGCGCTGCAACGCCACACGGTCCCTGTCCGACTTGATATGCGGGTCGGCAATGACGCGGCGTATCGGCATCGGTAAATTCAGTTCGATTGTATCGCCAGCCTGCCACGTGCGGCGGAGCGCCACATACCCTTCGTTTAATTTCACTGGCACAGAATGGCCGTTTACTTTAAGCGTGACCGGCTCGTTATTTTTGTCCGCGAATTCATAGAGGCCGCCCGGCATCGCTTCATTGCGCGCCCAGCCCGGGATGCGCACGTTCACGGTGAAGCGCGACGTTTTCTCCGGTGCCACGGTGATTTTGACTTCGCCGTCCCACGGATACTGCGTTGCCTGTGTCAGGACCACTTTACGTCCGTCATCCAGCGAAATATCCGCCGTGCCGCCGGCATAAAGATTTACGTAAATCTTATCGCCCTGCTTCGCGTAAAAATAGCCGGGCAGCGACGGCAGGAACCGCGTGATATTGCCGGGGCAACAGGCGCAGCCGAACCACGGGCTGCGCGCGTAATTGGTGGCTTCGAGCGGGTTGGGATAGAAAAACGTTTTGCCGTCCAGAGAAACGCCAGAGAGCAGGCCGTTGTAAAGCGTGCGTTCGAGTACGTCCACGTATTTGGAATCGCCGTGCAGCAGGAACATGCGTTCGTTCCAGAAATCGTTGGCCACGGCAGCGCAAGTCTCATTGTAGGCGGTTGCATTCGGCAGTTCGTAATCGCGTCCGAATGCCTCGCCGGCCGGGCGCGCGCCGATGCCGCCGGTAATGTAAATCTTATCATCGACGCAATTGCTCCAAATCAAATCGAGCGCATGCACATACCGCTCGTCGCCGGTGAGCGCGGCCACGTCTGCCATGCCGCTGTAAAGGTAACCGGCGCGGACGGCGTGGCCCGTTGCTTCGGTCTGGTCTACCGGCGGAATGCGCGATTGGTGATAATCGTCGCCGCCCGGATAACTGCCGCGCACATCGAGAAAATATTTGGCGAGGGCAAGGTACTGCTCGTTGCCGGTCACTCGGTATAGTTTCACCAGGCCCATCTCGACGATTTCGTGGCCGGACCAGACGTGAAGCTGGTTGGTTCCCGGGCCAAAGGTAACGCAGAGCAGGTTGGCTTCTTTGATGGCCACGTTGAGCAGGTTGGTTTCGCCGGTGGCCTGGTAATGCGCCGCGGCGGCCTCGAACAAATGCCCGGCGTTGTATAATTCATGGCTGAGCTGCTCTTCATTCACCCAGCGTTTGTTACCCGACCATTTGTGGGGATTCTGGGGATCAATCGTGCGTGTGGTATAAAGATAGCCGTCGGGCTCCTGCGCGGACGCAATCAGCGCGATAAGCTTGTCGAGATACGCCGACATTTTCGGGTCCGGCTGGACGGCGAGCGAATACGACGCCCCTTCGAGCACCTTGTACGGGTCCGTATCATCAAACGGATATCCCGGTGGTTTGAGGTCGGTGATTTTTTCTCCGCGCAAAACGGCCGCGGCGCGTTCGAAATTATACATGCGGCCGGACTCTTCACATTTTTGGAAAGCGTAAGGAATGGTCGTAACCCTATTTGTCTCCAGGCGCGGCGCCCAGAAGGCGTCGTCAAGATGGACGGCGGTGAACGGCACCGGCTGGTAGGGATAATCGTTCGCCCTCGCCGCACCGGCCGAGACAAACATCAAAGTGATCCAAAAAATGCGCCGCGCCAGGCGCTTGCCCGAAAGAAATCTCATAGATTTACAGTGATTCTCGCGCCTCTTTTCTGAAATATCAAATATCAAATTGTGCAGTTTCACTCAGAATTCGAGGATGAGGACGACCTGTCTGGACGGTACGGTGGGTCTCTTGAACTTGACGCCAGATGCTGGAAGAAAGGAAGCTCCGTCAGGAGCGACATGTTCCGATAACTCCCCGGCATTCGTTGGCGCGACTGCCCTCTGTAGCTTCAGCAAAGGCGGGCGTGCCGCGCCGAAGCCAGATGTAGGCGGGTGAACAACCAGGAGTCAAGTTTCGGTTGCGAAAGTTCCCGGTTAGTGGTTGATAGTCAATGGCAAGCTGCGCGAAACGCGGCAAGCGTAGTTCTTTGACATAATGAGACGAGGCAAAAGCGGCGATGAATCGCCGCACTCCATACGCTTTGCGAGGATATTTGACTCACGACAGTCGCGGAGCGTCTGGAGCACGCGCGTGTGGTGCGTGTGCTTCAGCACCGCTTTTTTACAGTTTTGCCAGCCGCCAAATTAACCTAAATCAACCCTCCTGAGTCAAAAACCAAACTAAAAACAAACCAAAACAGGCCGAAAAATGAAGCCGGATTCTGAAGCCTACTAAAGCCTATTGAAGGCTAATGTAGGCTACTAAAGACCCCCGGGGGGGGCGGGGGAAGTCGGTGGCAAAGCCAAAAGATTTTTACTTTGTGCTCTTTGCGTTCTCTCGCGGCCATCCTTCTGGGCGTTCAGAAGGCTACGGAAGGCTACGGAAAGGTCCTCCCAGGGGGTTGGCTAACTCCCAGGCATGAGGAAAATTCCCCTTAACCCTTCAATCTTGCACTTTAAATACCTTGTAATAAACTATGTATCGGACGTTACGCCTATTCCGTCTGAAGGAGGCGACTGAAAAATGATATGTTGATGCCGTCTTCGAAGAAACATTTGCTGTTAGCGATGCTGTTTGTCCTGGCCGCGCTGCTGACCAGCGGTTGTGAGACGTATAGCCACAAAAACAAGGTCATCGTATATTGGCGCGAAGGGAATGTTCCCCGGGCGGCGGAAGAAGCGACTAAACGCGCAGAAAAGAGCGGCGATGGCAAAGACATGATTGTCTGGCACCTTGAAGAAGGGGCGACGTTGCGCGCTTTGGGCAAATATCAGGAGAGTAACCAGGCGTTTGACCAGGCGCAGGAACGGATGGATTACTACGCGCAAAAGGCCAAAGTGAGCATTAGCGAAGAGACCGCCGCTTTCCTCTCCAACCAGGCCAATCTGCCGTATGAAGGCCGTTCTTACGATGGCATCATGTTGAATACCTACGAGGCCTTGAATTATCTCGCCCTGGGACAACCAGAACGCGCGCGCCCGGCGCTGATTCGCGCTTACCAATGGCAGCAGGAAGCCGTCGCGGAAAATGCGAAGCGCATCGAAAACGCGCAAAAGCAAGTCGAGGAGAGCAAAGACAAAAAGTACATCGAAATGGCCGAGCAGGACCCGAAGGTGCAGTCGCAAATCCAGGGGTCAACCAAAGATCTAAACGGCCTGAGTATCTATGCCGATTACGTGAATCCTTTCACTGTCTATATGGACGGCTTGTTCTTTTTGGCCGATGCCACGGATAATTCGGATTTGGAACGCGCCCATAAATCGTTTGAACGCGTGGCCGGTTTCAACGGCACGGACGAATACATCAAGCGCGATTTTTCGCTGGTGGACGAGCGCATGAACAACAAGCCGATGTCGCCGACCACCTTTGTGATTTTTGAAACCGGTTGCGCGCCGATTCGCGACCAGATCCGCATTGATATTCCCATCATCGTGACGTACGTCTCCTACGTGGGCGCCGCATTTCCCACGCTGCAGCTCCAGGGCGACTTCCAGCCCGGCCTGAATGTCGCGGCCAACGGGGCGACGTATGCCACGCACGAGGTGGCCAGCATGGACGGCATCATAGCGCAGGATTTCAAAAATGAATTGCCGGTCATTATTGCCAAGACCATTGCCTCAAGCGTCGCCAAAGGTGTGGCGGCGTACTTCGCCAACCAGGCGGTGGGGCAGCAGAGCGATTGGGGCGGCTTCCTGATGCAGGTGGCCACGGCGGCGTACCAAATGTCGGTCAACATCGCCGACACGCGCACCTGGACGACGCTGCCCAAACAATTTCAAATTTGTTGCTTTCCCACCCCGCCGGACGGTAAAATTGAAGTGATGACACCCACAGGCGCCAGGGTCATGGTGACCCTGATTCCAGCGAATCAGGGCAAAAGCGGAGTTTTTGCGAACGGTTTGAATGTGGTCTATGTCAAATCCATTGCCATAGGAACGCCATTGCTCATAAGCCAATTTATACTCCAATGAAAAAGATAATTGCACTATTCCTGCTCTCCGCCGTGTTTATCCTGGCCGGCTGCGCTACGACCGCCGACCGGCGGATCATGACGGACGAAGACTTTAGCAAAAACATTGACGTCATCAGCGTCAACACCACGACCGTGGGCGGCGACATGCTCAAAGCCCAGGTGGAACTGCTCAATAAAACGAAGGACATACAGCGGTTTAACTACCGGTTCGAGTGGTTTGATGCCCATGGCATGCAAATCAACAATGCCATGTCCGCCCTGATTCCCGACCAGATTGACGGCAGCCAAAGCAAATTTGTTTCGGGCGTGGCCCCCACGCCGAGTTGCACCGATTTTCGTGTTCGATTTATCAAAGCCAAACCAGTGACTACCGACGAATGAAAACTAAATCTTTAATTGCCATTCCCGCGATTGCCGCCACCGTGATTCTCAGCGGTTGCACCGGCGGTTCCAACGCCCACTATATCCAAACCGGCGGACAGGAAAGCGTGGTGACCGTAGGCCAGATTAACATCCAGGATTTTATCTCCGCTGCGAACGCCGCCACGGGCGACCTGCTCGCCTCCGGCGTGCTTAGCCGCGTGCCGAATCCGCCCGCAGTACTCGCGATGAGCCGCATCGTGAATAACACGAGCCAGCAGATTGATACCGATTTGCTGACCAAGAAGATCCGCGTGGCGCTCCTGCAAAGCGGCAAGGCCGTGACTACTACGACGTTTGGCCTGGGCGGCGCGGAAGATCCGCTCGCCCAAAGCATCCAGCAGCAGCCTTCGCGTCCGCCGGATTTTACCCTCTCCGGCAAAATCATTGAGACCAGTGTCAACGCGGGAAACACGAAGCAATCCACCTTTACCTTCCAGCTCTCCCTGACCGACCAGCGCGGCCTCGCCGTTTGGGAATCGGACAAGGACATCACCAAGCAGGGGAGC
>DATJXK010000023.1:0-16236 GCA_035500235.1 Pseudomonadales bacterium
CTGCCAATGCCAAAACCGCGTAAAGCGCAATTTTTGTGACTCCACAATCCTTTGACTTTTTCTGCCTATCAACAAATTCAGGAGGCATAAAACCCCCATGCTTGTTGCGTTTTCTCGTGGGTTTGGGAAGCCGATAGTCCCGACTCCCCGCGTAACCAGTACTGGTGACATGCCAGGGGCAGGGGTTCTGGTAAACTGTTTTTGTTGTTGGTCCACTTGTTCTCTGTGGACTGTGTGTAAGAAGCCCGGTGTAGTGCCCGGGCTTTTTTATTTTTACCGATTCATCCCTTGCCGCGCCGAAACGTAGTGAAGGCGGGTCATTCTCATTCTCCTCCTTGATTCGAGACGAAGCGGGCTCTCCTTGGAATTTTTACGGCTAGTTTCACTGCCCTGCGGGCAACACGGTTCGGAACCCAATATCGTAGCTGACGCTGTTAGCCGGGTCGCCGTTGCCGCGGCGCGCTGTCCGGCAATAGATCGCGTAGTCGAACCAATCGCCGCCCCGCATCACACGGTTGTTGCCTGATGTCGGCCCGTGCGGATCACTGCCACTCCCGTACGTCCCATACCAATCCCAACACCACTGGAACACATTCCCCGCCATGTCGTGCAACCCATATCCGTTCGCTGGAAAATATCCCGTCGGGCTCGTGTAGGGATAACCTCCCGTGGCAAACGCCGGATCAAAGCCAACCGCGGTGGCAAAGTCATAGCTGTAGCCACCGGCAGAATGGGGATTACCGTAATAATTCGCCTGGCTCCACGATATTGTGTTGCCCCAGGGAAATCGCTGCCCGCTCAGCCCGCCTCGCGCCGCCTTCTCCCACTCCGCTTCCGTCGGCAGCCGATAGCCCGCATTCCAGTTCACACAGGCATTGCTAATAGCCTGTGACGCCAGGACGGTCTCGCCCGAGCGATACACGATCGTCTGCGCCACGTTCGTGTAATAGGCTGGAATGCGCCCTTCCATTTCACTCCGCGCATTGCACCATTTCACGCAATTATACCAGTTCAACGACTCCACCGGATGATTCGTCGCCTTCCCGGAGCCGGTGTATTCAAAACTGTAGCCGTGATTGGTTGCCCAGTTATAAACTTGCTGCCATTGGGCTAGGGACACGTCATTCTGGTCCATGTAAAACGCCGAGACATAAACCGTATGCACCGGGGCGTCGCTCAGGCCATCCAAACTGTCCCCCATTTGAAACGAACCCGCGGGAACCAGCGCCATGCCTGCGGGCGGGTTGAGGGCTATGATTTGGTTGGTATTGACAGCATTGGTGACAGGAAGCTGCACATAATCCACCCAATTGGTTTTGCCACTGAGTGAGATTGCCGTCTGGATCGTATAATTCGTGCCTGACAATTGATTCGTCCAAACTAACGAACCATCCGGGCGAAAAGCGATAATGCCCGAGGCTGCCGGGCCGGAAATGCGAAAAAATTGTGCCGTCTGTGCGCCGGTGGGCAAGTCACCCACAAACCACGCCATCAAAATCAAAAGAAGAAAACGCCCAGCCTTCATATACCTTCTGCCGTCAGACGAGTAAGTTTATCTAAATCAATAGATTAAAGCAAGCCGAAAATAGGATGAGTGTTGGTATTTTACCAAACCATAACGGAAACCGCGTTTCTCTTGTCAGTACGCTGCGCCCGGTAATTCCCCTTGATGGGACGAAAACGGGTGAACAACCAGGAGTCAAGTTTCAGTTCCGGTTTAAGCATCCTGTGGTAAAATGCCCGTTGCCACGTAAAATGTGGCAAACGTTCTTTGACATGGGTGGAGCGGGATTTAAAGCTCTAAAACCTAAGCTCCAATCACCAGAGAAGCTCCAAGCATCCAATTTTGATGTTTGGTTATTGGATGTTCTCTGGAGCTTGGATGTTGGAATTTGGATGTTTCCTGCTGAATTACCCTAAATCAACTCTCAGGCAAAAAACAAAACTGGAACCAAACCGTCGCAAGGTCATGCAAGGTAAAAATTGCGGGTTGGCATGCTCCGGAGACTTGCAACCGTTTCCGGAAGGCCACGGAAGGGGGCGGGGGTAAATTTGTCCGGAGGTAAAGGAAGACTAAAGTAGCCATTTCCCGAAAAAAAGATTGCTTGCCGCGCCGCGGCCTCGGCGAAGGCGGGTTATCCTGGTCGCATTTCGGAACCCTGATGAACTCTACTGTACCCTATAGAACCCTACAGAACGCCCCCCGGGGGAGTGCGTTATGAGCCGCATGTGCCTAAACCGCCGCTGTCTGTTGCCGGGCTTCGCTCAGGGCTTTTTCAAGCATTCGGGCAGCGGTAGGCAGTGCCTGCGATAATTTATCTGTCCTTTCATTCAGGCGTGCAATGACGGTTTTGGCCTGCATCGCGGCGAGTCTTTGATACCAGGCGATAAATTCCCGGCTGGTGGCTTTTTCATCGGGCTCATGGGGCACGTGGAGCGTTTGCGATTCGTTAATTTCGCACAAAATCAAGGCGGCTAAAGTGCGCGGCTGCGGTTCAGCGCTCCAAAGATTTTCCCACAATCCCCGGGCTGAAGCGGCGTCACCACTGAGCATCAATGCCTCGGCGCGTTGCGCAGCCACCACGGGATCTTCCGGGACGTAACCCATGGCTTCACCGGTCCAATCGCGGGCAAATCCCAGAAACTCCGGACGGCTTAAGGCAATTTCCCCGCCCGTACGCCACAGCATGCCATTGCTACAATTGGCGGCGACCAGTTCATGCATTTTGTGCAGCGCTTCCACTGGGCGATTGATAGCCGCCAGGAATTTGGCATAATCCAATTTGACGTTTTCAACCAGCCCTTTTTCACCCAAGGCCGCTTCAAAGGCTTTTTCTGCGCCGGGCACATCGTTGGTTTTGGCCAATGCCAGGGCCAAACAATGATTGGGCATTGCGGTCAGGATATCGGTGTTGATGGGGGAAAGAGCGGGTTGTTTGCGCTTGGCCAGGCAGTGACGCATCTGCTCCGTGGCTTCCTGGTAATTTTTTAATTCGAATTGCGATAGGCCCAGCGCCAGATGCAGCGATGCGGTCAACCCGCCCGCCTCTGCCAGTGGCGATGTTAAGACGCTCACGACTGAGTCATGCTCGCGGACCTTGTAAAGCTGGCTCGTGAATTGTGTCAGCAAGACCTCCCGCAATTCCGGCGCGACCTCGTCCGATGGCAGTTCGGACATCAGCTCAAACGCTTCGCGATATTTCTCCAGGCCATCGGCCATGTTTTCTGACCGAACCAGTTCCAGCCCCAAATTCATGGCGAGATTTACGTCGTGCGGATTTTCTTCGCAAGCCAGACGAAGCAATTTCAGATTCCGTTCGATCTTATTGCGGTCCCGCACCATTTCCTTGCCGTAACCGTGATGTAGAATCTCCGCTGTGCCCATGGCGGCTTTTAAGCCCCAGGATTTGCCAGACGGCAGGAGACTTGGGAAAACCTGTTCATGGATGCGACCATAGTAATAGGCGCCGGGCACGTTGTGGAAAAGTCTCGGCACAAAACTTTGTCCCTCAGCTTCCAGGCCACTGTTAACGAGAGGCAAACGCAAGGCTATGGCTTCGGAATTCTTTATGTCAGCGAGCAACTTCGCATGCTGTGCGGCGGGAAGCTCCTCATCCGCATCGAGCATTAAAATCCAATCTCCTGTGGCATGTTCCAGGGTGGCGTTGCGTGCTGCGGAAAAGTCATCGCTCCACGCATGGGTATAGACTTCCGCGCCAAATTCTTTGGCGATCTCAATAGTACGGTCGGTAGAACCCGTGTCTACGACGATGAGTTGTTGGGCAATCGCCCGGACGGATTTCAAGCATTGCGCCAGGAATTTCTCCTCATTTTTGACAATCAAACAAACTGATAAGTTTTGGGTTTTGGATTTTGCCCGTTGAATGGTGTCCGGAAGTTTTATCCATTCCAATTTTGTCGCACCCTTGAGATTCTTTTTCAAGAACTGCTTTGCGGGATTCCATCCCGGCGTCAAGTCATGCACGTATTGCGCACATTGGCGGGCCATGTTGGCATCACCAGCGGCGGCGGCAATTTCTGCCAGCAGCAAAAATGCCTCGGGGTGAAAGGGCCGTTTGGCAATGGCCGCGGTGGTTGCGTTCCATGCAGCTTCGAATTTCTTCTGTCCAAACAATTCACGCGCCTCTGTGATTTGTCCAAGATGCGCAACCGCCGGCAATTTGATGACCGCGGGTTTGGCGGCAACTTTTTTCGCTGCCGATTCTGCTTCGATATTCAACAGGGAAGCGGGCGCGCGCAAGGCGAGTTCCTTGAGCCTGTGAGCCACTTCAGCCGCGATGTCGTTCCAATCAAAACGTCTTTCCGCGATGCTTCGGCCATTCGCGCCACGGCGACGGCACTCGTCGGGATTCCTGGCGGCAAGCTTAAGAAGTTCCACCAGATGCGGCACGCTCGGTTGAAGCATCCAACCCGGTTTGACCAGCGGGATATCACCAACTTTATCAGCCAGCCGAACAAAGGGGGCAGAAATTTTCCAGCCGGCATCGGCGGAGACAAAACTCTCTGTCGAGCCGCCAGCGGTGACAATGACCGGAAGACCGCAAGCCATGGCCTCAAGTACCGGCATGCCGAAACCTTCGCCGCGGTATGGCAGTACCAAACACTGGCAGGCGGCATACAGCGACGGCATTTGTTCGGACGAAATTTCGTCCTTGAGATAAAGAATTTCCGGCGCGTTTGGCTTCTGTCTCAGCGTCTGGATAGCAGCTTCAGCAGTTTGTCCCTGGTAGACGCTTTCCCCGCCAAAATCTTTTATGACGAGGCAGACATCATCCGCAGCGGTAAATGCTTTTGAGAACGCATCGAGCAAGATGTCAGGGCCTTTGCGGAAAATTGTCCCGCCCACAAAGAGGAACTTAAATTTCTTTTTCGTCGCCAGCGGCATCGTTGAAACGCCCGGCCGAAATTTTCGGGTATCCACGCCGTTAGGAACCACGCGTACTTTCTCGGGAGCGATGCCCGAAGTCAGGTACATGGCGCGCACGACGGGTGAGGGGACCCAAAACTCATCCACATTTGCGGCATTAGCAACCCAGGCTTTGGGCAGTGAGCCATATTCCCAGGGTTGAATGACCACGAGAAGGCCGGACGACGGCTTTGACCAATTCGGTGGCCATTGATGGCGCACGGTTACCGCGGTGTTGGCCGGCGCTTTGGCCGCGAGTTTTTTGGCGCACTGTTGCATCGCTTTGTCGGCCTTGGCCGAAGGGGACAAACGGTTTGGCCCGACGCAAGTCAGGCTTAAATTTCCAGCCAGCCGGGAGGTGAGTTCACGATTGATATGCGAAAGGCTGCCGTAATCAAGGAACGAACCTTCCCAGGCAATGCGGGCGCGCCTGGCATCCGGCAGAACGGTGCCGGGAATTTTGGCAATGTGGGCATCGAAAGCGCGGTGGAAATCTTCCAGCGAGCGAACCATTTTGATAGCAGGCCATGGTTCGATGAAGACCCAGTCCGAGAGGTCTTTCCAATTAGCAATATCAACGCCTTTCAGCGGCTCAAATACCACCGTGGGAATATTGGCGAGCGCAGAAAATGTTTTTGCCCAGGAATCTGCGCCGACGAGCCCGGCGCATTCGCCGATGCAGCGCATTTGCCCTGGAAAACTTTCTCGGCGCATATCCACGCAGCCGGGCAACGCGGGAAATTCCCGGGCCTCTGAAGGAACGCCGAGAATCACGGGCTCATAACCACGATTTAATATATGCTCAATCACGCGAGGCCAATATTCCGGCAGGATGATATTGCGTTTGGAGCCAACCATCCCGGCCAAACTGCCTTTGGGCGCCAGCGCGATACGGCGCGAACCGGAATTTTTACAGAAATCGGCGGCCCATTGCGGAGATTTATTGATGCGATATTTTTTCTCAATATCCAGAGTCGCTTTCCATTCGTCATCGTAACCATATTTGGGCGTGGTGCCGGCACCGAGGCAGTTTTTCAATTCCAGCACGCTGAAGCGCAGAATGGTATGGAAAAAGGGATCAATGTGCTGGGGCAGGAAATAAATTTTCGACAATTTCGGAAACGCGTCAAATAACGCCTTCGCTCCGCCAACACTATTTGGATATGAGAACAGGACAGCGTCCGGCTTGTGATCGTAGAACGATGCCATGAGCAGGAGCGCATCCCCGGCACCTCCCAGGTGTGCGTAAAACGGCGGCAATTCTTTCAATACATTTACCAGCCGTTTGCCGGCAGCCTGTAATTCCTCCGGGGTATATCGCAGGCCGGCAGGGGCAGGAAATAATTCTTCGCTCAAGTAAACATGCCGTCCATCAATCCGGCAAATCCACGGACGCAATGCCGCAGGCTCCTGTGCCAGTTGTTCTTTGGCGGGACGGCTTGCGCATTCACCTGGCCGATAAGCAGGGCCAGCGACTGCATGACGCACATTCGGTATCGGCGCCATTTCACCCGTGCGAAAGCGGCCGATCCACCCTTGCATTTTCGGCCAGCGTTGCACGAGGCCGGGGCCGTTAGTATCCAGCCGGCCCAACTTATTGGTCAGGGCGAGCAACGCAAATCCTGCCGCCTGATTTTCCGGATCGAGGTCCAAAGCCTTGTGGAAACATTCAAATGCGAAATCGTTGTGCTCGAACATTTGGTCTTCCCATGGCACGGGGAATTTGGACGCGTAAACGCCGAGGGCCGTCCATGCATTCGCGGCTGATACCGGGTCGCCTGCTTTAACCTCGAAGACATTGGAGACGTTAAGCAGCGAGCGATAGCGCTGCATGAGATCAATATGCTCTTGCGCCGAGCGATTGCTCCTTTGAGTCAACCCGGTCCGGTTCTGATAAAATAAACTCATGACTTCCGGCACGTGGACCGCATTCATCCGCGCAAACATCAGTTTGAGCGTCGGTTCATAATCGCCGGCGGCGCTAATGGTGGCATCAAAACCGCCCAGTTGGCGTAACGCGTCCGTGCGCCAAAATTGCAGGCAACCAGTGATGCAGTAGAACAGCGTATCAATCGGGGTATAGTTGGGGTACTTCACCGTCCGCAGAATGTGGTCGGAGGGAAACGTGTCATTGGGCCGGTCAGTCCAGGCGACGTCGCAGTAGGCGAGATTGCAATCGGTATGTTTTTCCATGGCCGCCGACAACACTTCCAAAGCATCATTGCGCATGCTGTCATCGGTATTGGCATTGGCCCAATAGCGGCCGCGCGCCAATTTGAGAGCGCAATTCCAGGCGCCGTAAAGTGAGGGAGTCGGTATCCGGATATAACGGATATTGGGATGCTGCCGCTGAAATTCCAAAACAATCGCCCGCTCGTTCTGCTTTGAACCGTTATCCACTACGAGGATCTCGCATTGTTTGAAAATGGTCTGGCGGGTTAGATTTTGCAAACACGGACGCAACAATGTCTCCGCGTTATAGGTCGCGACGACCACCGAGACGATTGGCTCGGCAATGCCTTCGCCTATGATTTCGATGGACGCAGCCGGTTCCGTTTTGGCGATCAGCGCCGTCTGTTTCGTGAAGAAACAGACGTGAGGGCTAAGCCAATTCAACTTAAAACCATTTTTAGCGGCGACAAATGCCATGGAACGCAACGTGTGGACGGTGCAATGGCCGATGGACGGGTCAAGGTAAGGCCATTCCGCCAGTTTTTTGTCATCCGCAAAACTGCTTTCCACGTAAATGGAACCACCTATTTTCAAAATTCGGTTGAACTGCTGGAAAATGGCGTGCGGCTCGTAGAGATGCTCGATGACTTCCACCATCATGATGCCGTCCACGGATTCATCGCCAAGATCGCCCAGTTGGACTTTGGTATCCTTATCAATGCCGACTGCATCGAATCCCTTTGATTGGAGAAAGCGAGTGGTTTCGCCATGGCCACAGCCAAAATCAACGAGTTTTTCTGTGCGGCGTCCCAACGCTGCCAAAAGGCGTGACAAACGCACGGCATCCTGGTTTTGATCGTGGCGGGCGGAAGAGCCGTTGTTTTCCGTCGCCATCACTTCAGGGGCAATATGGGGAGTGAAAACACAGGCACATCCGGGGCAACGGTGATAGGTGACACCTTTTTTTAACACCACGGCTGGCGCGGCGGTTTCGCAAACGGGGCAGTTCGCCTTGGAAGTTGGCAGGGCAGGTAATTCAATGGGGGCAGGGCCGGCGAGCTCAATCATTTCCACGTCAACCCCGGACAGCAGGCCGTCAGGTTGTTTCCATGCGGGTAAACCGTTTCCGGCGGGCCATGATTTTGCGGATTGAACGAATAATCGCGGACGTGCGGAAGCTTTCTCCAGGGTCTGCTTAATGGCTTCGGCGAGGACTTCCGATGAAATATCTTTAACGCAATGTGCGCGGGAATGAGGACAGACCCAATTGCAGCCAAAACACTCCAACGGGAGCGCCACCGCCGAGGTGAGCGGGCTGTAGGGCATGAAACGTCCGAAGTGCCCACCGCCGAGTATAACGACATTCGGCAAGCCGACGGTACAGGCGATATGTGCGCCACCGGATTCTGCGCCGATATACAGACGGCAACGACGTAAAAGGGCGGCTGTCTCACGCAGGTTTGCGCGGCCGCAAAGGTTTATCGCGCGACCGGGGAGTTGCCGCTGCAAGGTTAGGGCGAGGGATTCCTGCGAAGCATCTCCGAAAATTAAAAAACGGAAATCCTTTAAATCTTTCAGGGCTTCGCCGTATCCATGATAAACCCGCACATCATGTTGGGCGCCGGGAAAGACGGCGATGGTGGTGGCCGGGTTTAAACCTTGTTGCTGGAAAAAGGCGTCGGCCAGTTGTTCATCTTGGGGTGCCGTCCAGACTGCTGGTTGCAAAGCTCCGCTTTCAATCCCAAGCCCGCGCAGGAAATCGGCATGGCGTTGAAGTTCCGGTTTATGCACTCCGGGCGAGGGAATTAATTGCTCATAACCGGCGAGGAAATGTTGATGATCGGCGGCGGAAATATTGATCAGGTCGCCTTCAATGGCAACGTGGCGCGCATTTCGGAACGCCAGGGTTAGCTCGTTGGAAAAGCGGTCGCGCCCGCGGACGGAATTTAAAATCAGGTCGGGGGTGAATGCCGCAATCTCGGAAAGAATTTGTGCGCGCTCGGCAGGAATGTCCATTTTCTTCCGGTCATAGCAAATGATGGAATCTGCGAAGGGGCAGATGAGGAATAAATCCGCAACGTGTTGCTGGCAGAGGATGGTGAGCTTAGCCTGCGGATATTTTTTCCGGATTGGCTCAAGCATTGAGGAGGCGAGCACGGCATCGCCAATGGAATCTGTGCGAACGAACAAAATGTTTTTTGGGTCTTTAGAATTATTGGAGCTCTCTCCCGCGGCTGTTTGCAGCATGTTAGCATTGAGGTCCGGTGTAGGCTGAGCCTCTTCCGTCATGGGCGGGCGAAGAATCTGGACATACTTTGCTGTCAGCTTCGATTTGAATTCAGACAACTCGCGGGATACTGCACTCAAATCGGCTTGTTGCCAGCGGGATAACGCGGATTCAAAAGCGGCGCGAGTATTGACCCAGGGAGAATGCAAGAATCCTTCAAGTGCATGCGTGTGGCGGTCCGTGTCGTTGATAATAATCCCGGGAATGCCATGGCCATTTGCGAACAGGCTGGTGTGCAGGCGCGTGGTAACCACGAGGTCGTAGCGCCTGTAAATGTCATGCAAGTCATGATAGAACGACGAAAACAAAACGGGAATGCCCGTGCCTCGCAGCAATTTCAGGAAGTGGAAATATTCCGTCTTGTGGTGCGCGACGACTTCGACCTGATATTGCCGGGACAACTCAGTCAAAGCAGCCACAGTCAGTTTATAGGCGGCATCGGCGCAACTCTGGTTTATCAAACCGCCGAGAGAAGGTGGCAATTGAATAGAAAAACCAACTCGCTCGATTTTTTTACCGGCCGATATGACTTTTACTTCCGGCACAGAAAGCAACGCCGGGCAGTTTACATGATGGTAGAGGATGTTATTTGATGTGATAAAATCCGGCCGTTTCTTTGTGCGCCCAATGACGATGCGCGCCTGGCGGAAAATAGCCGCTTCTGGCTCTTTTGAAATATGCTCCGCGCAATAGCCACTTTCATAGTGCCCACTTATTAAATAAGTTTTGTCAGCAAGTCCGTTTGCCAAAATCCAGCGATAGAGAGGCTTTACTTCTTCACCGGCGGAAACGCCGACGACTACCACCGCATCCACGAAATCACGGTACTTTTCCAGATCACCGTGCGAGATGATGTTGCTTCGGCTGAATTGAACTCCATGCGCAATAAAATCCGGGTTGAAGTTATAAAATAGAAAATTCAAGGTCTCGCCCGCATAAACCTCTTTCAAAACTCGAATGACACCCTCGCGGACAAAATCATCGCCCGGGTTCCATGCATTTGTGCCAGATATAATAATGTTCTTTGTGCGGGCGGCGGGAGCCGGGACGGAAACATTTTTGATAGGCTCTCCTGATTTCTTGAAAACTTCTCCGGCGAGATATTGATAGTTGGGGTCTTTCTCGTCCGGTTCAGGATAGGCCCAGGCAGGGCGGGGGTTGAAATTCCACGTTCCGGATACGCCGCTCCAGTTTTTATTGATTTCCGTCAGCCGTTCGGGGCAGGGAACCAGGTTTAACCGTTTTGCTGATTCAAGCCGGACAGAAGGGTTGCATCCGCCAATGGCTAGAAGGCCGTTGGCGTTTAAGTATCGATATAAGTAATCCCACGCTGCGTTTGCGGAGCCGGGTTCCAGATGAAGCAGGAGGTTATTGCAGACTACCAGGTCAAAGCTATTTTCGGGAACAGCAGGTTCAGCGGAAAACAGGTCGCCAGTCAAAAAAGAAACGTTGCGCCGATAATCTGCCGTTACTTGAAACAAATTTGCCGAACCGTCGGGAGCGGGTTGAAACAACTCTTTTACTTCTATGTCCGTAAGCAGTTTTTTCTGTCCGTCAAAAAACACTGTCCATGTATCCGGATGATAAATGCCCAGGCGCGCCTGTCGGATGGCTTCGGCATCCTGATCTATCCCAATGATTTCATCCTTCGAATCAGGGCCAAGGAGATATTTCAAGGTGTACGGTTCACACCCGGTGGAGCATGCCCAGAAAAGCAATTTTAGGGGGGCATTTTTTTGTTTTCTCAGTTGGGGTAATAGCTCCCGGGCCAGGGTGGAAAACAATATGCGGTTGCGCATGAACCGAGTGGTAACCAAATCGTTTCGACTCGGACTCCAAAGGAATTTGGGTTTGTGCGAACCTATTGCGGATGGCTGTGCTTTAGGCATGTGAATCTCCCCGTTCACAAACTTTTCGTACCGATGATTTAGAAGCTTCTGCGAAGAAAGGGATAGCTGCAAATACCGCCAAATTCCTGTCTGCGGTTTTTATTCCGGCGGCTTGGCCAATTTCGGCAGCGCCATGCCTTTTTGAACGACAGCCTGTTGGTTGCTCTTCTGGATTTCGTCGTAAACTTCCTGGCGATGCACCGGCACCGATGTCGGCGCTTCGATCCCGATTTTGACGACTTCTCCCTCGACGCGAACTACTTTCACGCGGATGTTCCCCGCAATCACGATGCTTTCGCCTGATTTTCTCGAAAGGATGAGCATGACGCGCCATATTATACTGCGGCCGCGGCAACGGGCAAAGGATGTTCCACAGAATAATTACTCGCATTGGCGATGATGACCTGCTTGCCGGTGTGGGTGTGGCGGTTGATGACTATCGGCCCTTTCAAATTCACCGTGGCCTGGTTTTGGCCGCGTAGGGTCACGATGTTGAATAATAGCGCGTCATTCGGGTCTTTTAAACCAAGGAATTCCACGTCCGTGTCGGGAATATCCGGCGCATATTCCGGCATGATCACAAAGGGATTAATCACGACAAAGGCGAGCGATGCACTGTCCGCCGCCCGCAACCATGCGAAAGGGAGCTCAGCAGGATTTGCCAGCAACTGGTACTCTTTAAATTGTTCAAACCCCAAAATCCCCGCCGGCAGCCGAACCTGGTTTTCCGGCAAGGTTGCGGGCGTTTCGGCTTCCATTGTGCTATCGCATTTCATTTTAAATTATCGGTTTATCCCAGGAAATCGACGATGGACACCTGCATGACGCGTGAGGTGGTTTCCAAAGCCGCCTCGTATGCCGCTTGTGTTTGGTTCAGTTGTATCATCGCCTGGACCACGTCAGCGCTGGACGCGTTAGAGATCCCTTGCGTCAGGGCCTGGGATTGGCTCGTGGCAAATGACGATGCCGTATCAAGCCGCGTTTGGATGTTTCCGTTATACGCCACTTGGTACGTGACGTTGTTTTCATCGTTCTTCAGGTTTTGGCTATCCGTGCTGGTAACCGCACTGGTGTTGCCGGATAACAAATCATTTTGGAGCGAAATGAGGTGATTAAAAAGATCCGCTCCAGTCCGGCTGTCCGTAACCAAACCTTGCGGCCCGGTGCCCGAATTATTTTCGCCGGGAACCCCAGCGGAAATAGTCACGCCCGGGGCAATTTCCGCCTGGTTGACTGACGAATTACCCTGGTAGGTGACGCCTGTGGCATTTCCATTGGCATCAGTGGTGGCAGTGAACGGTTGCTGTCCCGAGTTTGTGCCGCCAAAAAGATATTGTCCCGTTTCGGGGTTCTGGCTGTTCACCAATTGCACCGCCTGCTGGATCAATGACGTTATCTCGCTCGCGTAATCGTTTAAATTTGACTGCGTAATAGTCGCGCTGCCGGCTTCAGTGGCGATAGTTTGGGCCTGGCTGACGATCGACTGCAATGATTGCAGGACACTGTAATTCGAATTGGCCTGTGACTGGAGCGAAGTGATGTTGTTGGTATACTGTTCCTGGGCCGATTGGCTGGCCAGGTCATTCAAGGTGGTTTCCATCGCGCCCGGATTATCGGACGGCGATTGGACATTTAAACCCGTCGTCACCTGGTTTTGCAACGTGTTCATCTCCGAGGACAACGTGTTCACCTGGTTGATAAAGGTGTTCGTAAAAGCATCAGTTGCCACTCGCATAAAACGTTTATGAGCCTGACTTCATGGCCAGGGTTGCCCCCAGCATCTGGTTGACGGTTGATACTAATTCCGCGGAGGCCTCGTACGCCTGCTGAAATGTAAGCAGATGCGTCATTTCTTCATCAATGCTTACTCCGCTGACAGTTTGCTGCTGCGCCGTCAGCATGTTTATCACCGCAGTTTGGTTGGTGACCTGGGTATTGGCATTTTGCACCGCGCTGCCAAAACTTCCCACCGTTTGGGCGTACGACCCGGTAAAGGTCAATCCGCTTAAACCGGACTGTGCGGCATTGGCCAATTGCGCGAGTTGCAGCGCAACAGAATTGTCGCCACTCGCCGTGGCGGAGCCGGATGCCTGGAACGAAGACGGATCGTTTACCAGTGTCTGGTTCACGGCGATGCTGGTGGCGTCTGAGCCGTTAAAAAACACCCCGCCGGTTGTACCGGTAAGGCTGTAACCAGAGCTGTAAGTGGAATTGAATTGGGTAATGAGCGTGGACGCCAGCGTGTTCACGCTATTTTGCAACGTTGCCAATGTCCCGTCGCGCGCATCAATCGTTCCTTGCATGGAACCGCCCGTTAAAGTCAAAGGTGAGCCGCCTGTGGCTGTTTCCACGAGCAAATTACCATTGCCCTGGTCGTAAGTTTGGAGCGTATCGAGGAGTTTGTTCCCTGAGACCAGCGCCTGCCCGTCTATGCTGACGTTCACCTGGCCATTCGTTCCGGCACTTGTCGTGATGTCCGTTAACTGAGCGAGGTTCTGCAAGACCTGCTGTTGCTCGTCAACCAAATCATTTGCGTCTCCCCCGCCAAATTCAGCGGCGGAAATTTGCTGGTTCAGGCCGGCGATTTGGGAAAGCAACTGATTGGCCGAATTAACGTCATTGCTCAACGTCGTGTTCAGCGCGGTATCCTGCTGCCCGAACTGGGAACTCATTTGGTTGAACGCTGTTGCGAGCGATTGCGCGTCGCTGATGAGAGATTGCCGCGCAGGTATGGAAGTGGGCGAAGTTGCCACACTTTGCAAATCACTAAAGAAATTATTCATCAGCGCGGACAATCCGGAACTGGTAGTCGTGCTGGTGGATGTATTTGTCGCCGAGGAATTGCTGGTGCTGAGAAATTCATCCAGGTTGGCCTGGATGCTTTGCAGCCCGCTTTGCTGGGCGTTCCAGTAGCCGCTGACACTTTGCTGGCTTTGGATTTGACTATTCAAGACCGCGTCAACAGCCTGTTGGATCGTCAGCACCTGCGCGCCCGTGCCTTCAAGGCCTATTCCGGGGACCGTGACGTCCGGGCTGGTTTCAATATCAGCTGTCTGGCGGGAATAGCCGGTCGTATTGACGTTGGCCAGGTTTTGACCGGTGACCTGCACGGCCGTCTGCTGCGTTTGCAGCGATTGCCCCGCCATATTTAATATTCCAAATAATCCTGCCATAAATTGGTTCAGCAAACCTGTTCGTAAATGGACCGTGGCATTTGGTTTACCGGCAACCGCCCGGTATTGTCGTACGTCTTCGGGCTGCCGCCGGGAAAAATGGAATTGATCAGTTGTTGCATCAGCTCTACTGCATGGCTTAGCAGCAAATGATTTTGCCGCGCTTGTTGCTGGATGCGCACGAGCAGGGCGGTATTTTCCTGCACCAGGGCGTCCACGAGCGGGCGGTAATCCGCCGGCAATAACGGGATGATGACGGCAAATGTCGCGTTTTCTTCCAGTCGCAGATGGCGTGCGACGTGGCAGCGGCGTTGTTCGCGTTCGTGGCGCACCGCCGCGATGATATTTGACTGCGCGTTTACTTCGGCGACATTCTGCAGGAGTGCATTGGTCTGGCGATGCACGACCGACTGCTGCTGCTGCTCGAGCATGGCGAGCATCTCGCCGTACTGCTTGAGCTCTTCGCGCAAGGCTTCAATGAGGTTGTGGAGCAAATCGTTCATGAGATTTGGCGGAAATCGAACTGGCGTGTTTTGCGGTTGAATCTTTAACGGGCGTGATATCCGTCTTGTGGGTTATGCCCGATATGTGCGGTGTAAGCTGTTGCTCAAAAATCTTTGCGAAGCCGAAAGAGCCGGACTTCGACATGCTTTCGGCCAGGGCATTTGAAATGTAACCCTGGTAAATGTCTCCCGCGGTGGAGTCGTCCGTAAATTCAGACGTGATGACCGGCTTCTGCGTTTCCGAGAGAATTTGTTGCAGCATGATGACTTCAAATTCACGGCTGGCTTCGTGAATTTTTTGCTGCTGCGTCAAATGCTTGTTGGCCGCCAGCTCCTCGATGGGGGTGTTCGAGGCATCAGTCGGTGATTGGATGGGCGGGATAGTCATATCAATGGATAACGAGATCCGCCTGCAGGGCACCTGCCTGTTTCATCGCCTGGAAAATAGACATCATGTCGCGTGGCGTTACGCCGAGTGAATTTAACGCCATGGCCACTTCCTGCACGGTGGGCATTTCCGGTAACGGGATCATGGATGCCTTATTTTCATTTACTGCCGTAGTGGTCTGTTGCGTTTTTACCGTCCGGCCATTGGCGAACGCTCCCGGCTGTGAAATCACGGGAGCGGAAGCGATGTTGATGGTGATATTGCCACAGGCCACGGCGCAGCTTGAAATATGAACATTCGCCGTGGCTACAATGGTGCCGGTACGTTCGTTGATAATGATGCGCGCCGGCACGTCCGGCGTCATTTCGACATCTTCCAGGCGGGCGATGAAATCCACCAAATTATTTTGCGTTCCTTCCGGCATGTGAACCTGCACGGACGTGGAATCCAGTGCCCGCGCCGAGTTCGTGAAAACATTATTGATGGCATCTGCCATAATCGAAGCGGAAATGAAACTTGGATCGCGGAGCATAAGCTCAACGTTATTATTGCAAACAATGGCCATGGGAATTTCTTTTTCCACAATGCCCCCGCCGACGATTTGGCCTACCGTTGGAATATTTTTTGTCACCGTGGAACCGCCTGACCCGCCGGTTCCGGCAGTGAATCCGCCAACACTGACCGGTCCCTGGGCCACGGCGTAAGTTTTATTATCAGCGCCGAGCAGGGGAGTTTGCAGGAGCGTACCGCCCTGGAGCGACTTGGCATCGCCCATGGAAGAAACGAGCACATCAATACGCGAACCGGCTTTGGCAAATGGAGGAATATCAGCCGTGACGATGACGACGGCGACGTTTTTCGCCGAAATCTGCGTGATGATGGATTCCACATTGATCC
>DATJXK010000024.1:0-5373 GCA_035500235.1 Pseudomonadales bacterium
CCCGTCGCCATGGGCCGCCTGGGAACGATTTATTTCGAAGAGGGGCGCCTACAGAAAGCCGCTCCTTATTTGTACAACGGCTGCCAGCTCGACACCAATAACCTGGATTTGCATCTCAAATTGGCGCAAATCTACCTGGCCGTTGGGATGGTGAAGGAAGCGCACAGTGAAGCCGGCTATGTATTGGACCGGAATACGCAAGACCACGAGGCGCCCGTCTTTTTTGCTCAATCTGTTAAAGCCGCGGCAGATGCTGACGCCGCGCAACATCGCCTGGGTTCGCTGGCCCAAAATAACGGTGATAATGCCGGGCTTGAAACTGGCTTAGGCATGCTGGCCGCGCGGCAGCATGATTTCAAAACCGCCCTAGCGGATCTCCAGCACGCGTTGAATCTCGATAATCGTTTTGCCCCGGCATACGCCGCGCTGGGGAATGTTTATTTGCAGCAGGATGAAGCGCAAAAGGCAGAATCGGCATTCAAAGCCGCTGCTGATTGCGCTCCATTGCGCGCGCCCCTCCGGCTGGAATACGGCCAGTTTGAAATCCAATCCGGTAATTTCACCACCGCACGAAGCTTCTTCGAGGACATGACAAAGCAGGCTCCGGATTATATTCCCGGCTGGCTCGGCCTGGCGGAAGTTTCACTCGATGAAAAAAAATTAGACGATTCCTCGACTGCCCTGGACAAGGCACTTGCGACCGATCCTGATAATGCTGATGCGCTGGTCCTGCAGGCACGGTTGAACCTGGCGAAGTCCGATGTAGCTAAAGCCACGGATGAATTGGAGCACCTCGCAAAATTGTACCGCCAGGCGCCGCGCATCCATTATCAACTCGCCCTGGCGTACATCGTGGGCAACCAAAGAGACAAAGCCTTGAATCAATTGCACGAGGCTGCAGACCTGGATCCCAATTTGGTCCAGGCTTCTTTCCTGCTTGCTCAATTGGAATTGCAGACGGGCGATACTGATTCTGCCGTTGATTTGCTAAAACCATTGGTCGTGCAGCGGCCGAACCTCGTGCCGGCTGAACTTCTCCTCGCTGAGGCGTATCGTCTCCAAAAGAATTTCAGTGCCGCCCTTGAAATCTGCATGCGGCTGGAAAATTCACTTCCCAAAGATCCCCAGATTTTGGTTTTGACCGGGACCATATACGCCCAGCAACAAAATTCCCCGGCTGCCCGGCAGGAATTTAGCCGTGCCCTGGAAATGGACCCGGATAATGCAGATGCCCAGGAAGGGCTGGCTGAACTCGATTTTGCCGGCCAGCAATACACCGCTGCGCGGGATCGAATTCAAAAAGTTATCGCAAAACATCCGCAGCAGGCTTTGCCCCAGGTTCTTTTGGCCAAGATTTATCTTGCCCAGGCCCAAACCAACCAGGCCGAAATTGCCCTGTTAAAAGCGGCTGAGCTGCCCGATGGCGCGCCCGCTTATTTGATGCTGGCGCAACTTTATTGCGATGCGAACCAGGATAAAGATGCTTTGGACATCCTGAACATGGCGCTCACGAAAAAGCCGAAAGATGCCTCTGCATTAATGCTTCTCGGTGTGATCCAGACCCGGGAAAAGAATTACCAGGCTGCCGCCGATGCTTATGAAAAGCTGCTGGCCATTAACCCCCAATACGGCCCTGCGCTTAATAATCTCGCCTGTCTTTATTCTGATAATCTCGGTGATTTAAACAAAGCCTATGACCTCGCCCAGCGCGCGCACCAACTATTTCCGAATGATGCTTCTGCCGAAGATACTCTCGGCTGGGTCTTTTTTAGAAAAGGCGATTACGTGTCCGCGGTAAAGCTGTTTCAAGACAGCGCCATCGGACTGGCCGGCAATCCTGAAGCCCAATTCCATCTGGGTATCGCGCACTATATGCTGGCGGATGAAGAGGCCGCCCGCCAGGCGTTTCAGGGCGCGTTGAGTTTAGCCGGGGATTTCCCCGAACGCAGCGAATGCCAAAACTGCCTGGCCATTTTGAATATTGATCCGCAAACGGCGGACGCCGCGGCCCAGGCCAACTTGGAAAAAAGAATTTCAGAAAAACCAAACGATCCCGTGGCCTTCACACGCCTGACCGCGATTTATCAGCGTGATAACAATTCCGCCAAAACCATCGCTCTTTGCGAAGCCGTCCTGCAGGCAAATCCTAATAATTTCAAGGCGGACATTCTACTCGCTCAACTGCTCGCTCCTACTGATCCGCCAAAGGCTTTCAGGCTGGCGAAATCCGCCTATCAATTGAAACCCGATGATACACAAGTGCGTGCAACGCTGGGCCGGATGGCCTTCCTGAATGGCAATGACCAATGGGCCTTTAATCTCCTGGAACAGGCGGCCCAGGACCAGCCGGGCGATGCGCAAATCGAATTTGATTTTGCCAATGCGGCATTCTGTGTCGGGAAAATGTCGCAAGCGCAGACGGCCATGCAAAGTGCCTTGCAGGGCTCGCTCCCACCAGCGGAACTGGCCAAGGCCCAAAATTTCACCAACGTCCTCCTGCTGTGCCAAAATCCCCAATTGGCCATCGGTTCGCAGGACCGGGTCAGTGAAATTTTGAGTTCCACTCCAAACGATCCTCCCGCGCTTTTTGCTGATGCCATTATCCAGGCGCAACAATCCAATCCGATGGGAGCCGAGCGTGATTATGAAAAATTGCTCTCGGTGCATCCGAATTGCGCCCTGGCGCAGAAAAACCTGGCCATTCTTTATGCCGAAAACCTGGTCGAGCCTGACAAGGCTTATCCGGTGGCCGTAAAAGCACGTGAGGCGTTTCCGGATGATCCCCAAGTGGCCAAAGCCCTCGCCCTGATTCTCTTCCAGCGGGGCGATTACAGCCGGTCCGCTGATTTATTCACTACTATTTCCGGCTCGGACGGCGCCGATGCCGAAGTCTTTTATTACCTCGGCATTTGCGAATTCCATCTAAAAAATCGAGCGGGAAGCAAAACGTCTCTCCAACACGCCCTCAATCTGAATTTGTCCGGCCAACAGGCCACCGATGCGCGCCAAACCCTCGCAGAATTGAATAATTGAAGCGGTTTTTTGGAAAAGCGTCGGAAAATTTTACAAAATGCAAAATCATAATTCCCAATGAAAACAGTTGTTTTATTGGTCGCTCAAAAAGATGTCGGAAAAGTTTACGGTTCGGCCTGAAGCGTTTCTTAAAATCCCTCACAAAACGGTTGGCACCACGGTTGCTTAGTAGAAAAACGACGATTGCAAGATACAAAAATCGAACAAGGAGAGAGATTAGTATGAAAAGCAAATGGATAACAATGGCGGCAGTTACGATGGCCGTCTGTGGGGTGGCCGGAATTGCCCAGGCAGTTCCCATCACCGGTAATATAACCTTCGCCGGTGGCGTTACACTGGATACATCTTCGGCGGGAACCGCTACGGAGGTATTGAGCTGGACGGGCCCGGGTGGCACCGGTCTTCCGGTCGTGATCAGCGGTGACGGGAGTTTCTCGGGCATCGCGGGTGGCACCGGGGCGACGTTTGCCTCTGACTGGCACTTTAATTCGGGCGCTGTGTCCGGGTTGTGGAGTGTTGGCGGTTTCACGTTTGACCTGACTTCCTCGCACATCGTGTTCCAGGGAGGTTCTCCCGATGGCGTGGTGGTTGATGGAATCGGAGCTGTCTCAGGAAATGGCCTGGACCCCGAAGCGATGACCTGGAGCTTCTCCACGTCTGATCCGAGCGCCGATGGAGTGTTTTCGTTCCAGGTGGCCGACGGATCTACCGGTGGATCTGTTCCCGATGGCGGCACGACCGCTATGTTGCTCGGACTGGGCGTTCTCGGCCTGGGTCTTTTGAAGAAGCAACTGCTCGTCTAATAATCGATTCGGCATAACATTCAGTTTTTGGGCGGGATTTTTTCCGCCCAAAAATTTTTGCTTTTCCCGTTCGCCTTCAAGAGGTCCAAGCTGGCATGAACATTACCGCCGCCATGGCTTTTGCCGCCGCGCTTTTCAGCGGTACCCTGGCTTTCGCCGTGAACTGGCGCGGACGAGTGACCGCCCGGCGCTCGTTTGCCGCCAGCATGTTCGTGCTCGCCATGGAAAGCCTGTTCACGGGGCTCGCCTTCGAAACATCGCTCGCGGAAGAAAAATTCTTTTGGGAACAATGCGGACTGGTGGCTATGTCATTCCTGCCGGGCACCTGGCTGTTTTTCAGCCTGAGTTATGGACGCGGAAACTACCGCGACTTCCTCCATCGCTGGCGTTTTATCCTCGCGCCGGCGTTTTTGATTCCCATCGGCATAGCCATTTTGTTTCGGGGAAGGTTGATTGTCTCCGTGGATCAATCGGGCGGGCGATGGATCTATACTCTTGGAGCAGCCGGCGTCGCCTTGAATTTATTGTTTCTTGCCGGAGCCATCCTCGTGCTCATGAATCTTGAACGAACCTTCCGTGCGGCCATCGGCACCATGCGCTGGCGAATCAAATTTATGATGCTTGGCCTGGGCATCTTATTTGTGGTTCGCTCTTATGCCGCCAGCCAGGCCCTCTTGTTTCATGCGGTGGATCCTTCGCTTCAGGTGCTGGATACCCTTGCGCTTTTAGCCGCCTGCGCCGTGATTACCCGTTCATTGCTGCGCAGGGGACATTTTGACGTGGATATTTATCCGTCGCATTCGATTCTCCAAAAATCGCTTACCGCACTTCTCGCCGGGATTTACCTCATTATCATCGGCTGTTTTGCCAATGTCGTTGCCTCATTCGGTGGCGATGATGCCTTTGCCGTCAAAGCATTCTTTATTCTCGTGACACTGGTTTCGTTGACGGTTTTATTATTGTCCGATCACGTCCACTTGTGGGCCAGCCGTTTTGTCAGCCGCCATTTTCAGCGTCCGCAATATGACTATCGCAATCTTTGGCGAAAATTTACTGAAGCCACTGCGTCTTGTGTCGGAGAAGATGAACTTTGCCAAGCTACGACTAAACTAACGACCGGCATTTTCCATGTTTTGTCCGTTACCATATTGCTGGCGGATGAAAACCGGGAGCAATTGAAATTCGCATCTTCTACTTCGGTGTCCGGCACCAAAACCGGGGAGCTGAATTTCGAGAAAAACGACGTCAAAGAATTGATTTCCGGATTGAAACAAAAAACCGGGCCGTTTGATATTGATCTCTCCCGGGAAAAATGGGCCGCCATGTTAAAGGACGCTCACCCCTCGGAATTTACCCGCGGCGGCCATCGCATTTGCGGGCCGTTTGTGGTTGGCGGCGAATTACTCGGGCTCATGATTTTGGGTGATCGCATCGGCGGCATTCCCTTTTCCGGCCAGGACTTTGATTTGCTCAAATGTATTGCTGATGAAATCGCCGCGAAATTGCTGAATGTCCGTCTTTCCAAAAAATTATTGCA
>DATJXK010000025.1:0-11933 GCA_035500235.1 Pseudomonadales bacterium
GCCGCCAGTTGTCAGCGCTGTGAAATTGACCGTGGCTCCCGGGTCAACCATTTCACCGGAGATGTCAGTGTTAATCAGCGGATTGGTATTAACACTCAATTGGGCGGGTGCGCTGGTCACGGGGCCGCTCGTGTTGGCGACGACCACCGTATAAATCCCCGCGTTGGTCGGAGAGGTGGATTGAATGATGTAAGTCGAATTGGTGGCGCCTATGATGATGTTCCCGTTGAACTTCCACTGGTAGGTTTGAGCGCCGGAAGCAATGACGCTGAACGTGGTCGTGGTGTTGGCGTCCACGGTCTGCGCCTGGGGTGAGGTCGAGACGACCGGATACGAGATGCTGTAGAGTCCGAAGTCGTCAATACCCCAGTACCAGCTCGAAGTGCCGGCGTAACCGAAACGGAAGCGGACATGCGGGGCATTGTCTGCCATGGGAATGCGATAGACTTCAATCCGCTTGCTGTTGAGCGGATCGTCGTTGACCCGTCCTTGAATGGCCGGGATCAAGTTGGTGGAAACCGCGGCGCCAATGAAGTTGCTGTAGGCCAATTGATACGCCTGGTCGCTACGGGCGGTGTCGAAGGTGGCGAAAACATCAATTCCGGAGAGGTTGGTGACCACGTCCGACGGATCACCGGAGGTCACTCCGTTATCGAGTATGTACAGCACCGGAAGCCATGTCTGGCCCTGATCTACGGAGTATTCGCAGGAGGCGATGTTGTCCTGGTTCTGTTCATAAAGGCTGTTCCACTTCACATACACGTTGGTGGAGCCCGTCAGATTATAATCGCAGGTGTACAGGTAATCCACCTGGCCGCCGTCATTCTGGCGTTGGTCGGATTCAGCTTCGATACAATTTCCGTGCGCGAGTGCGTCCAGCAGGACACCGTTCAGCACAATCGGAGGAAAAGCGAGGCGACGTGGGCCGCTCGCGGTTCCTAATGTCGGCGCATAGGTGTAACCCTCTAACGGGCTGGTGAAAGTGCCGTCTTCGCCCGAGGCGATTTGCTCGAGGCGGTTGGTATTCACGACCACCCAGTTTAAGTAAGCATCGGAAGTACCGTCAGTCAGGTCATAGCCGGGGTCTTGTGCCACCGTGTTGTTGGTCACCGACCATCCGGCGGGCAAATTCCAAACCACAACTCCCTGGTTGGTGGTGACGCCTTCAGGAACCTCATCGAAGGTTTCAAGATAAATCGGCGGAGGCAGCGAGAGAGTTTGATATTGGGCAACGGTAAAAGTCCAACTGTAGCTTTTGCTGCCTTGCAAGCTGTCGGTGTAGTTCACCTGGATGGTGTGCGTGGATAGAGGATCCAGAATCGTGCTGGATTCCGCAAAGGTGATGCTGTACTGCCCCGAATTCGTTGGGGCGATCGTTGCCGGTACCACCGTTCCGTCCAAAGACATGCTGATGGTGGAGGGAGTGATAGTGGTGCTGCCCTGGTCAATGACCACCTGGATAGTCGGTTCCGGTCCGATGCCTACGGCACCAAAACCCGGGCTGCGTGACACAATAAACGAGTGCCCCGGCGGCAGGACGACGGGAATGCCAGCGGCAGAAGGTCCGCCAATCGCTTCCATTTGTCCGGCGTTCAGGACCTGGTCACGGACTTGCACGCTATTTACATAGCCCATGGCGTTGGTAATGTTGCTGCTGAAGATGGGAAGCACGGAACTCGCCAGCATGGCAAAAGGAGAATCAATATTATTTTGTGTCCCCAAATCCACTACGCCTGCCAGTTGGCCGTTAGTGTAGACTGAGGCCGAGCTGTTATCTCCATCCAATACCAACCCGAGACGATACCAGGTATTCGGAGCGACATTGCCGAAAACTCCCGAAGGAAGCTGCACCGTGCCTTCGGTATTGGTCACTTCGATTTGATTGCGGGCATTGATGTCAAAAAGGGCGAGAATATTGTCTAAACCGCCGTCATCCATCTGCATTAAGGGGCGATATGATCCACCGTTAGGATAATAAACGTCCATGATCACCGTGTATTCATTGACGAGGGAGCCACCGCCGTTGGCGGGTGGCGTGGGCATGTAATAACCCATCGGGAGCGAACCTGCGGGAAAGCCCATCACCTGTGCCGGCGTGCCGTTGATATCGGAGATGCCGAGCGCGGTAGTCGTCCCAAAAACTGTTTTTTGAGAAGTCTGCCCGCCTGGCCCATCGATGTAGGTCAAAGGGCCTAAATTCGCCCCGGCAGTTTGTGAGAGGTCCTGGTTGTTAAAGTCCCACTGGCCAATGTTTTGCGCCACGAGTGTACCCGCGGAAAAAATTGCCAATGCCAGGGAACTGAGTAGTTTAAGTCTTCTGGTTTTCATTGTGTTTTTGTGATTGCTGGTTAAGTTTTAGCGGCTGGAAAGGTACTGGTGTAAAGCGGTTTGGGCTGAAGGATTGCCGTTCTGGGCGGCGGTTTGCAGTTGTTGCATCGTGGTCATCCAGGCGCGGACGACGACGCCTTGCTGCTGCGGAGTTAAGTCGCGTTCCGCGCGCAATTTTTGCAGTTGGGCAAACGCCGCTGCCGGGTCTTGATTTTGGAAATCGGCCACGAAAGTGGCCTCCACCTCCTTCGTCTGGTCAGAGCTTTTATTAAACGCGCTGTTCACCGTCGCCGGAAGTTCCGCGGCCGTAAGCGCCGAGGGCGAGCTGCCGCTTTTGGAACACCCGGTCGCGGCCAGGGCAGCGACTAATAATGGGGAAGCGAATATCCCGAGCCTTTTCATGAGAATCATAATTGTGGAGGTTGAGGGTTGAACCGCGTGGAAATTGAAGCATCCCGATGGGCGTCCCGCCGGCAATCCAATAACAGGCTCTGCAACAGTTGCGGAGGACGCCATTCCATCTCCTTGGCTCCCGCCGGCTTGGGTTGTGCGGAAGCACGACGCGCCTGATCCGCTTCGGGGTTCCGAAGCGTCTTCTTAAAAGAGCAGAGCTTTTGTAAGAAATTCATGGCGTTAATTAATCGGGAATGGGTATGACCGGACGGATGCCCGTGTAACATCGGTAGTCAATGCCAACGCCAAAACCGGTGAACCGGATTCTTGAGACGTGTCCATCTACCCAGGCCGTCTGATCGCCATTGCCGTGGCGATACCATTCATTGTTAAAGTGATAACCGTTATAAAGTTGATAGAGGCCGGACCCCTGATAAGGAGGCTGGCCAATCCATTGGGAAAGAATTTGCGTTGAGCCGGGAAAAAGGCCGATCGTGTCGTCCGACCCTTCACATTTTTGCTCAGCCGAGTCCTGGCAAAAAATGGTTTCGCTCGGAACCTGGTAGTTGGCAATTTTCTTCAGGGACACTTCCATGCTTTTGTCATAGGGAAACATGAGGTAATCGCACATCCCGTAATCCGAGTTTTGCCAGTAGCTGGAGGGATAATTCAGGCCGGAATCATGCCATTCATCACAATGAATGCTGGACGGACAGTTAAACAGCTTGGGGTTCTTGAAATAGCCGAGGTAGCCCAGCGCCCAATAAGCCAAATCGTTGTCCGGGGCCAATTGAACCGTGGACCTTGGATTTAATGTCCATTGCCCGCCGTTAGGAAGGAAGTAATTGTTTAGTGTACCGCAATAAAAAAAGGTATTGTGGTTATCATCCGCGTACATCAGCGCGGCCAGGTCAACCTGTTTAAGGTTGCTCAGGCATTGCGCCGCATCAGCCCGCTGCTTGGCACTCACCAGCACCGGCAAAAGGATGGCCGCCAGGATGCCAATAACGGCGATGACGACCAGCAGCTCGATCAAAGTAAAAGCCGCGCTTTGGGCGATCCTGCCGCCCCGCGAATGATGGCGAACCGCCTCTTTTTCACATTGTTGTACGTTCATTTGGTATAAACGATTTAACCTATCCGGATGTTTTTGTGTAACTTGGGTGTTTGTCCTGTCGCCGAACCCCTACTGTCGCCATCTTATGATGGGTTTGCGGAGACTCAAGTTAAGGGGGTGCAACGTTTGTTACGATTAGCGCATTAGGCCAGCCTTCTGTCACACTCCTGTTACGATTATGTGACTACTCGATATTCTCCACGGCGGTAAGCAGGCCGTGTTTTTTGCATTTCCGAACGTCAAATCCACCGTAAAGCATTCTTCCAGAATGTGTTGTGATGATGGTATCTGAAGGAAATCCCGAGGGGCTTATTGAATTAATGGCGATGGCTGGACTTGAACCTACACACCCCTTGAATCCTTTTCTGAAAGTGAAAAAAGTCGGCTGTGTTACAAACAGTGGCCGCCGTTAGTTTTTAAAACTGCTAAACTCAAAATTCCTCGCCGCTGAGCGGTAGAGTATCTCTTGAAACACTCAAATTGTGCCGACTAAGGATAAACCAAACGCAGGAAGACACTGCCGTTCGCGGGGTCAATGGTGAAGCTGGCCGAGGTGGCATTCGTGGTATTGGGCACATTGACCCAATTGGTTCCAAGGCCCACGCCCGGGCTGTTGGTTTGGATTTGCAATTGCCAGCCCAGGTGGTCTTGCGGCCAGGAAAGCTGGAGCTGGTTGCCGGAAACCTGCGCGACAATGTTGGTAGGATCCAGCGACGGGCCGGAGGTTGAGGCAGGCCCGGCATTGTTAATAATGATTTGGTTAATGTCGATGGCGCTGGCGGTGCCATTGGAGGCGGGTTGAGCCCGCCAACCAATCGCGAACGCATCAAAGCTGGTGGTCAAGAGGGTCGAGCTGGCGGCGATGCCGCCAAACTGGGACAGCAGGGTGCCGTTGGTAGAAGTGCCGGCATAAAGGGAATTCGTGATCGCCAGGCTGGTGGAACCGGCCGCGGTGATGCTGAGCATTTCTGTGTACGTGCTGCCCGCAGCCAGGGTCAGGGAGGGCGCAGCAGAGGCAGAGCCAATGGTAACCGGGCCGCTATAGCTCGAACCGCTGCCGGTGGTGACTCCTTCCTGGTTATTGTTGGCCGTTCCAGTTTGCGCAGGACGGGTGATGATTTGGGAATTCATTCCGGTAAAGGAAAGCTGTCCGACATACCCCACCCAGGTTTGAGTATTACCGGTAGCATTGCCGGTGCCGGACAGTGTGCCATCCAGGCCGCCGGGAACAGGAAAATTACCGCCGCCGCTGTTATAAAGTCCGAAGCCAAGGGAGCCCGACTGCGTCAGGAGACCGGCGGTATCGGTAAATGTGATGATAAGAGAAATGCTGTTGCCCGGCATGCCCAAGTCAATGGGACTATTGGTAAACAGAGCTTGCGCCTCGATCAAACCACTAGTGGTCGCCCCGATGCCAAATTTGAGATGTCCGGTGGAAATGACCGGCGACGGGCTCCACGATTTGGAAGAAAGGATTTCATAGGCCGTCCCGGTCGGAGTGGGCGCAGCAGGAGAAGCGGAGTCCAGCGTACTTCCTGAAAACGTATCGGTAAAAACACTGCCACTGTTCACCATCAAAGGCGGCTGTGGTGTGGCGGAAACGGTTGCGGAAGCAGGTCCCTGGCCGTTGGTATTGATGGCGACGACGTTGTAATAATACGTGTCATTGTTGATGACCTGCGTATCAGTGTAGTTCGTATCGGCAGTGTTGCCGATCGCCGTATAAGGACCACCGCTGGTAACCGAGCGCTGGATAATGTAATTCGTAGCCGACGTCACCGCGAACCAAGTCAAGTTAACCAGACTCGTGCCTGCCGTAGCGGTGAGGCCGCCAGGTGAGGAGGGCAGTGGATTGGAAGAATTGGTCACAGTCAATTTCACGAGGCCGCTGCTGCTGGTGTCAAATGTGGCGCCATAGCCGAAGGGAATTGCGCCCAGTGCCGGCAGGCCGCCGCTCAATGTGCCGGTATAATTAACCAGCGTGTAGGTACCGTTGGTGAGTCCGCCGCCGTCGCTGACATTGACGATGCCGCCGAGATTGAGATTTCCTTTCACGACGAGGGTTGCGGTATTTGTACCGAGCGCGAAGTTCAAGTTGTTCGAGGGAGACAAAGCAAGGTTGTTGCTGATGGTGAAAGTCGCCGCGCTCAAAAAGACCGACGAACCCCGGTCAAGCGCGTTGGTATGCTGCAGCGCCGCCAGGTAATTATAGAACCCAAAACTATTCGCGAAACCATTGGTGGTCGCGCCGTCCAGGGGCACGACATTAGAAGCGGGCAGGGAGTTGGAAAAGGTTACCTGCGCATTGAAGAAAGAAAACGGAACGACACCTCCGGATGGAGTGTGAGAACTATCAATTATTTTTACATTATTGGCGTCGTAAATGCCAAACGTCCGGTTATCGGCGGAAATATTGACTTTAATCAGGGTAAGGTTGCTGACGGAGCATTCGGGCAATCCCCAAATAAGACCGGCGGCGCGGCCGGATGTGCCGGTGGCGGTGATGTTGCTGAAAATAATGTCGCGATAGGTCGGCGTCTTGCCGGCCACGTAGGTCGCCGCAGGATAGGAGGCGGCAATCGTCGGGGAAATACTATCCAGGGCTTTATAGAGGGCATTCGTATTGGTGTACGAGCCATAAATCAAAATGGGATGCATGACATTCGTCATGGCGAGATTATAGTATTGGATGTTGTGGACAAAACCGCCGCGGTCGCGATCGGATTTGATGCGAATGCCCTGGTCCGTGCCGGTGAAGGAACAATTAATCACGAGCATGTTCGATACATAAGGTGAAGTATAACTGCCAATGGAAACGCCATGGCCGGAACCATAAGTGTTGTTCGTGATAAGAATGTCCGACGTGCCGCCGCCACAAGTGAAATTGTCGTCACCGACGCTGATGTTATTATTTTGAATGAGGATGTTGGTGCCGCTCACATCGTCGGCATCTGTGTTGTGGCCGGGAGTCAACGGATCTTCCGAGGATGGAGCACGGATAGTGCAGCCCTGGACCGTGCTGTTCGCCGCGGAACCGCCAATGGCAATGTGGAACATAGGCGAATTGGAGAGAGTAATGTTTTGGATCAATTCGTATTTGCAACTGCTCAACGAGATCATGACGGGACGGCTGGCACCGTTGGTGTTGGCATAAGGCCACCAGGGCGCGCCCTGGCCGTCAATGGCTCCGGGCCCGCTGATTTCGATATTGGTGAGGCTTGAGCCGGAGATAAAATTAGCCGGGTTGACGGTGCCGCCGGGATAATTGGTCAGGGGCAGCATGCGCAGGATGGCGCCGGAATCCACCTGGAGATTGACGTTTTTGGCCAGCGTAAGTGGCCCGCACATATAAATGCCCGGCGCAGGGATTTCCACCGTGCCGCCAACGAGGCCGTTGGTCGTGCCGCCTTTGGTGGCGCTGTTGATGGCGGCCTGAATGGCAGCGGTATTGGTAGTGACACCATCGCCCACGGCCCCGTACGCGGAGTTTGTGACATAGACGATATAATTGGTATTGATCAGGATGGACCAGGGAGTGACGGCCAATCCCATTTGGAGGCCAAACATGAGCATCAAAGCCGCAAGGATAGAACGGTAGCGGAAACTCAATCGGGGCATATAGGTCCGGCTAAGATACCATATTTGGAGGAATTAACTACGGCTGCGATATGTTAAAAAACTGCAAAAAAGTATGAAAAAAGTACCACGCAGTCCTGATTGCCAGAACGATAACCATTGCCAGAAACCGCAGGGAAATTAAAATGAGAACCATGACAAAGAACAAAATGAATCCCAAGGTGGACGCCTTTTTAAAAGAAGAAGAAAAATGGCGGGAAGAATTTAAGGAATTGAGAAAGATCATTCTCGATTGTCCGCTGACCGAAGAACTGAAATGGGGCAAGCCTTGTTACACCGTCGGGGAAAGCAACGTCGTTTTAATCCACGGATTCAAGGAGTACTGCGCGATCCTGTTTATCAAGGGCGCCTTGTTGAAGGATGCGAAAGGCATTTTAATCCAGCAAACCGAGAATGTGCAGGCGGGGCGGCAGGTCCGGTTCACGAATGTCCAGGAAATCGTGAAGATGAAATCAGTCCTGAAAGCCTATATCCTGGAGGCCATTAAAGTGGAAAAGGCCGGTTTGGAAGTGACGTATAAAAAGACTTCGGAATTTAATATGCCGGATGAATTCCGGAAAAAATTGCACGAAATGCCCGCCTTGAAAACCGCTTTTGAAGCGTTGACGCCCGGACGGCAGCGGGGATATCTCCTTTATTTTTCCGCCGCCAAACAATCCCAAACCCGGGAGTCGCGGATTGAAAAATGCATGGACCAAATCCTCGATGGCAAGGGATTAAACGACTGATCCAATTTGGAAAAATGACTCAGCGCACGACGCGATAAAACCGGTACTGGTTGGTGCCGATGGCGTTGGTGAAACTCAGGGTCGTGCCGGTCGCCGTATTGGTGCTTAAATTGAACCAGTTGGTCGTAAGCAAATTGGTGGAATATTGGACCTTGTAAGTCAGTTTGGGCAGAGTGTTCCACGTGAGCGAAAAAGTGGTCTTCGAGGGCCGGGAAACACTCTGGACGTTCGGCAAAGGTATGGGCGTGACATTGACGTCATCGAGGCCAAAAAACCAGGGAGTGTCTTCGTCGCTGAATTGGAGGGTCGTGTTGGTTTTTATTGCCGTCACCACGAACACCAGGTTGCTCCAGAAATTAAACTGAGGCAGGTTTGAATGGTTAAACAAATTGGTTCCGTTCCAAAAGACTTCAAACTGGTTCGGCGTGTTGGCAGTGATTTTCCCGCTCGTCACCTGGGAGACGTTCGGGCTGTAGATCCAAAGCGAAAGGAGATAAGGCTGGTTGGTCATCGTCATCAACGTTTCGGAAAGGCTGCCTAGCGAGGGGCTGTCTCCGAACGCCGCAAAGTACGTTCCCGAGTGCGGGGAAAATCCCACGGTTGAGCCGTCGTCCACGAAACTGTCTCCCGACTCGCTGCTGGGTTCGCTCTGTGTCCAACCGAAGAAATCACCCGTTTCAAAACCACTGTTCTGCACGAGGTTTTGCCCGACCGATAATGTGAACAAACCATTCTGGGTGATGCCGCTGGCGGCATCGGTAAAGGCGACTTGCCCGTTATAGACTCCGGAGGCAAGGGCATTGGCATTAGCGTTCACGCTGGCCGCGACTGCGAACGGCTTGCCATTGGTGACCGTTCCGCTGGCCGGCGAAAGATCCAGCCACGCCGGGCTCGACGCCTGCCAGTTTAGCGGCGCGGTCCCGAGGTTGGTCAGGATGAAATTTTGTGAAGCCGGACCAAAAGGTCCGCCAAGTGCCCCAGCGGCAGACAAACCCGTGACCGGCGCAATGACCAATAGATCACTGACCTGCACGGCAAATTGGAAATTTTGCGCGACATGGGTAAGACCATTACTGAAAAGCAAAGAAGCGTTATAGGTTCCCACGGTGAAAGAATTGGCCGTGCTGTTCAAACTGATGGTTACGCTGGCCGTGCCGCCTGCGGCCAAAGTCCCGCCCGTGGACGAAACGTTAAGCCAGGTTGAGGTATTGATCAGTGACCAGGTGATGGATGAGCCGCTGAAATTGGTCAGCACATAATTTTGCGTGTTCGGGGTAAACGAACCGCCAAAAAAACCGGTGGCGAAAAACCCGGCCACCGGCGTAACGGCCAATGGGTCGGGCGGTGCCAGCGCATTAATCAGGCTTTGTCCGTTGGGCGTTCCCCAGCCGGTGCACAAATCGTATCCCGGCACGGCAAACCACCGGTTGCCGACGGTGGGGTTGATATTATTGCCGGTCGTAATGTCATGGAAATCGTTTGTGTAACTGGGGCTTTTGCCGATGGCATAAAGCGCCGGATTAAGGAAACCGACGGGCGGCCGGCCGGCGGCGACCGCCTGCTGGTTCACCAGGGCGGTGAAACCCGCCCACAATGGCGCGGCGCAACTGGTGCCGGCGATGCTAAAATCCATGTTCGTGGCCCGCACGTAAATATTGTCCCCGGTTAACGCCACGTCCGGGACGTTGCGGAACGTGGTGGAGCCCTGGTTGGCGGCCATGCTGATGCCCTGTTGCCAGCTCGGGATGCGAAGGCCGTTAAAATTAGTTCCGCCACCGCTGCCGCCATCGCCTAGTCCCCGGCCGTACCAATTCCATACGGTTTCCGACGACCAGGCGCCGCCCGCGCCAGCAGTGGATAGAGTCGTTCCGCCAACCAGCGTGATGTTTGTATCGTCCGCGTATTGTTGCGTATTTTCGTTATTGCTATAGAACGCGCCATCATCGCCGGAGGCCTGGAAGAAGCTTTGCCCCTGCGCGGCCATTTGCTTGTAGATGGGATCGAAACTGGAACTATCGCCCAGCAACCAGGATGAACTGATCTGTTTGATGAAGTTGTTGGCGGCGATGGCGTTTAAAATATCCACAACGTTGCCGCCGTTGGCTTCTTCAAAAACCGCAATTTCCGTCGCGTTTGTCGCCATCGAAATCGCCATTTCGATATCCAGCGAAACTTCGATAATGCCGTTGGTATCGCTCGCTTGCGGGCCGCTAAAGCTATCTACAAGGACGTTGGTCAGACGGACGTTGGGAAGACCAGCATTCGCTTCATAGGCCATTATGTCGGATTTGTAATAACCTTCCAGTTCCAGCAGGCCCACCGTTTGGCCCGTGCCATCGAGGGTGACACCCGGGGCATAAGCATTGCGAAAATCAGTTCCCATGTAGCCGCCGCCGGGCCCTGAACCAAAAGCCGGACTGACGGCGCTGCTATTGAATGAGGCGCTTTTTATCGTAAATGCCGGGCGGGGAATCGTGTAGTTATCGAGTCCGCTGATGTGGGAGATGGGAATGCCCGGATCAATCTGCGGCTCGCTCGCGGGAGCGAAGAACATGCGGGCCTGTAACGGATGATTGTAGACACGTATCTGCGTGCGCAACATTTTCTGCACGGCGTCCACGCTGCCGCTGACGTCGACGAGCAGGCGGTTTGAGTAGGTGGTCTTAACCATCAGCCCATTCAACTGCGCATAGCGGATCACCGTATTGTAATCCTGTTCCGTGGGCCCGAACAGTTCGGTGAATTGTTGCGGCGTGAGGTATTTGTGGTAATACGAACTGCCGGGTTTATAAAGCAGCGCTAGAAATTCGTTGAGGAGCGCTTCATTGCGCAGCGGCAGGCTGATCGCCAGGTTCATGCGGTTCGTCTTGGGAAAATCGTGAACGGGAAGCAAATGGAATCGCGTGATGGCCGAGGGAACATGGCCGGCGAGGGTTTGGGGACGAACGACAAACTGTTCTGCCCGCGCTCCCAATGGAAAAAATACCGCCGCCAAACCCAGGGCAGCGGCTAAGCGCCCGGCATTTTTAATGAATGCCTTCCCACGTGTAAAAACTGCGGCCTGCACAATAATTCCTGCACTAAAAGCAGCAGGCATTGTGCCACCGCCCAAAGCGAAACAGACCTTATTTTACCATAGTTTCGAGGGAAGTAAAATGGCGGGCGATGTCTTCCACCCAGCCATTGTCCGGCTGGGCGTAGGGGCGAAACGTTTCGAGGGAGCCTTCGCGTTCGTTGTAATACAGCGCGCGGTGCAGGCCCAGGGTGGACGCGTTAGGCGCTTCGATCAGGCTGGCGGAATCGGTGGCGCTCATCTGGAAAACGACGCGCATTTCAAATTCGCTGAGCGTTTTTCTGCCCATGAAGCGATTGACGTTATTGTACGTGTCGCACGTGATAATGACATGGATGCCGCGCGCGGGCCCTTCGGGAATCAAATTCATCAGCGTGGCGGCGGGGGAAGGTTCGGAGCCCGAGGACGAGAAACTGAATTCGTCTTCCTGCCGCAATTTTTTGAAATTTTGTGCGCCCTGGATCAGGACGAAAATTTCGGGCGCGGAGGGCGCCGACGCGTCGGTTCTTTCTCCGCGCCTTTTTAGTTCTTCTTCCAGGGCGGCCATGGTCTCGGCGAGATTGCTGTTGCCGGCCAGGGTGACTTCGTGGGGGATGGTATCCACGACGTGCTGCAAAAAGTCGCGCTGCGGAAAACCCGGGGGCGTGTTATCGAGCAG
>DATJXK010000026.1:0-8494 GCA_035500235.1 Pseudomonadales bacterium
GACGTGTGAGAACGCCGCGCGTGGCCATGGCCTCGCATACGCGAATGCCGGCCCGTTCGCGTAGGTCAAAGGGTTTGCGCGTGCGCCAATCTTTCACCAGTTCGATTCCAGCGATTAAACCAACCTGGCGGATATCTCCGACATTTGGGAGTGACCAAAGAGATTGCAGTTCGACACTGAGATTTTTTTCCAACTTTTGCCGGGCTTGAATCGATTTTTTGCTTTGGAGGATTCCTATACTGGCGAGCCCCGCGGCGGCGCCGACCTGGTTGGCTGTATAACTATGCCCGTGAAAAAAGGTTTTGAACTCGTGATATTCGCCGAGAAAAGCGTTGAAGACTTTTTGCGTGGTCAGCGTCGCTGCCATCGGCAAATAGCCGCCAGTCAATCCTTTGGCGAGGCAGGCGAAATCCGGCTCGACGTTTTCACGGTGGCAGGCGAGCAGATCGTTATGACCCGTCCTGCCAAAGCCGGTCATGACTTCATCAGCAATAAGTAATGCCCCACTTGTGCGGGCGATTTGGGAAACGCGCTTCAACCAGCCGTGCGGCTGGGGAATCATCCCCGCCGCACCCTGCATCAAAGGTTCGAAGGTAAAGGCCGTCAAAGGAGTTTTTTTATTGGCGGAAAATTTTTGTTCCACTTTGTCGACGCATTCCCAATTGCATTTGCGATAATCCCGGGCGTCAGCGCGCTCAGGTTTCGCGCGATTGAAAGGGCAGCGATAGCAATAGGGCGACATCACCTTATCGCTTCTAAACAGCAATCCACCATAAGCTTTGTGGAATAAATCAATATGGCCGAGGGAAACTGCGCCGACGGTGTCGCCGTGATAGGCGCCCTCCAGCGAGAGGAAGCTGGGTTGCCTTACTTTTTTTGCCCGCCGCGAATATTCATAAGCCAGCTTGAGAGCCACTTCGAGAGCGGTCGATCCGTCATCCGAGAAGAAAACTTTCTTCAGTTTGGAGTTTGCAGCTTGGACTAATTTTTCGGCAAGCAGCGAAGCGGGTTCGTTGGCGAAGCCGAGCGCGGAGCTATGCGCGATTTTTTTAAGCTGCCGCGAAATGGCCGTGTTGATTCTGGGATGTTTATGCCCGTGCAGATTTGTCCAGATAGAGGAATTGGCATCGAGAAATTCGCGGCCGCGAACATCGCGCAGCACTGTGCCTTCTCCGGATTCGATGACAATCGGTTCGCTTCGCAACCAATCACGCATTTGCGTGAACGGATGCCAGACATATTGATGGTCGAGCTGCGCGAGTTTATTCATTGGTGCGAGCTAGAGTCCAATGTCCAAAGTTTTGAGCGCGCTCACAAGCCGGGAAATATCTTCGGGAGAATGGGCCGCAGTCAAGGTCACGCGGAGCCTGGCGGCGCCACGCGCAACGGAGGGGTAGCGAATGGCAGGGACGAAGAAACCTTGTTCATTTAATTTCTCAGCGGTTTTCATCGCCTTCTTTTCATCGCCGACGAGGATGGGGATAATGGCAGCCGGAATTTTCGATTTTTGGCTGTGGATTTCGGATTGGAATTGCTCTGTCAGCGACTTAAGACGTTTGCGCAGTTTTTCGCCTTCTGGCGACTGCGCGATTTGAATGGCGGCGGTGGCAGCGGCGGCGGCGGCGGGAACGGGTGCTGTGGAGAAAACAAAGGAGCGGGCACGATTTACGAGCAGGTCTATTAAGGGGCGTGAACCACAAATAAAACCGCCACTTGCCCCGAGAGCTTTGCCCAGAGTCCCCATTTGGATTTCAATTTGGCTTCCAAGACCCAGGTGATCGGCAAGGCCGCGGCCATGTTTGCCGAGAATACCGGTGGCGTGGGCTTCATCCACCATCAGCCATGCGCCATATTTCTCCTTGAGCGTGACGATTTCGCGCAACGGCGGGGCATCCCCATCCATCGAAAAGATAGATTCCGTGACGATGAGGATGCGGGCTTTAGCAGATGAACGTCCGGAATGTGTCGCCCACTTTAATTTCTTTTCCAGGTCGTCTAAATCGTTGTGCGCAAACACACGGATTTTCGCGCCGCTTAATTTGGCGGCATCTACGATGCAGGCATGGACGAGTTTGTCCAGGATGATGATGTCATTGCGACCAACAAGTGCCCCAATGGTTCCGAGCGCGGCGGCATAACCCGTGGAAAAGGACAGTGCAGCCCCGGTTTGTTTGAATTTGGCGAGTGCAGCTTCCAGATCATGAAAGGGCGCGAGTGAGCCGCATACCAGCCGTGCTGAGCCGGCGCCGGCGCCGAATGTTTCAATAGCTTGAATGGCTGCCTGTTTTAAGGCTGGATGGTTGGCGAGTCCCAGATAGTCGTTTGAGGAAAAATTGAGATAGGATTTGCCATCGATTTCTAGATGCGCGGATTGAGGCGAATCTACGCGACGCAATTTGCGGAACAAATTTTGTTCACGCAATGTGTCGAGGTCGCGGAGTAACGCAATGTCCGGGGACATTCACCAAATTTAAGGTTTACCGACGAAAAAGCGAGATTAGACGAAACATTGCGGACGACACACGGAACCGAAATCATTTTTATACACAGGAGTGATACTTTTAGTGGATTTGCACTCTGTAAAAGCATGCTTGCGCCGAAACTGGATTGGTCACTGATTCAGTAAGGCTGTTGCCAGCCAGGCTATCGCCCAGGGGCATCCATTCGGGAGCCGTCAGGTCGTTTTTAAACTGCACCTGATATTGGAATCCTGATTGAGTGGGAAATGATATAACTAAATTTGTATTGATGATGCTGAAGTTCAGCGCAAATACCGGAACCAGCATAAGGAAATTGGCGTTGCAGTCCGAGGTCGCCGAGGCGGGTCTTCCCAACTGCAATGTATTGGTTGAGCCATTAAACGAAACAGAAACCATGTTTCCCAGATTATCAACCAGGGGAATATAATTGTAACTTTCCCACGCTGTATTTGGCACGGAAAACGTTCCTAGAAAATTGGTGGTTTGAGCCGTTGTTCCCCAACCATTTGTCACCCTGGAAAGCGTGCATGCAGTCGCGCCGCCGCCGGCTGCGAGGCGTGCGTAAATATTGTACGTCCCCACCGGGTAATGTCTTGTATAATTCAGCCAGGAGCCGGGACTAAAATATCCTACGCTATAATCAGAATATCCTGTTCCATTATATTGGGGCCTCAATGTGTCGCCATTAATTTCCGTGTCCATGCCGTTCGGCCGGTAGAGGTCCTTGCCGCCAAAATTTACCTGGTGGGTGTCTGCATTGACCAACGCGCTTAAGCCCGCGTAGGCGTTGGTTTGCGGATTATCAATGAAGCGGCCGCCGTTGTAATCAAAGTCTTCCGCTTCCCACGTATAATTCGCCGGATCAAACGTATCAAAGGATTTCGTCGTAGTGGCGATGTTTCCATTCGTATCGGTCACGGAGACAGCCACCGTGTAAACCGTATTGGGTAGCAGGTGAGGATAACTGACATTCCAATTATAGTTTGACCCACTCAAAACGAGATTGGTCGCAGCAATGCCGTTAACGGTGACAATGACATTGCTGGAAGGAATTCCGTATCCGGATGCTACATTGAAAGCAAATGTGTTCGTTGATTCAAACAGGTTCCCGCCCACGGGAGATACATTGCTCAATATTGGCCATAAAGAATTTGTATAGGCAAACGATGCCTGAAATGCTTTTCCCTGGGCTCCATTGACATTCACCGAAAAGACGATTTTCGGCGAAAGCTGCAATACCGTGATGCCGGCATCGGCAGACGTGTAACCAATCGCCCCACGATTTAGAGTTACTGTAAGGGAACTGGTGTTGGTTTGTGTTGGATCGGAGATGCCTACCAAAATGCCGTTGGAACTTTCCGTGGTTATCACAGATGCCTGGCCATTCACCGAAACCAGGTCGGCAGAGCCATTATTAGTCCAAAAATTCGCGGCCACGATGCCCAGCGAAGATTTTTTGACTGCCTGGATAAAAGGAGTGTTGGTAATGATTGCGATATCCGGAGCCAGCATATAATTCCTGACGCTGGTGGCGTTCATGTTGGGCAGAATGACGTAGGAATATGTCGCGTTCGTCGGTTGTACTCCATGGTTGAGCCAAATTTTAAAATAATCATCCGTGTACGACGTGCTGGAGTCTCCGGAATTGATTTGAGACCACGACCCGGTATTCGCTGTGAAGGTCACCTGTAGATTCGTGTTTCCAACAGGAAAATAATATCCACCCGTGCCACCAAGCGCACACCAGGAAGGCCTATTGCTGGGCAAGGTTGAGCTCCAACCAACTGTCGGTGTGATGTTTGTGCCATTTATGGCGAAACTGCTGGTGATCGGATTGCCGAGACGGCGGTTTTCCACGGTCGTATCTACTTCCGAAGAATCGCCGGAAGTGATTCCGGCGCCGAGGCACGCAATTTCGTCGTCGAACATAAACCACGATTTTTTGGCAAACAACGTAGTGCTCAGGCCATGCAACGACATTCCAGCCACGCCGTACGTATTTTTTACCTGCGCTCCACCAGCCCAGGGTTGCCCCGTGGTTTTGGCTTCATTGGCGGAATTCGCCAGAGTTGCCGTTTCCGCAGTAGTTCCTGGCAAATGATAAGGATCCACTGTTGGCCAAAAATCGCCGCTATACTGTGTTTCGACATTATTACTGATGTACAGATAGGTCATGCCGCTGCCGGTGAACCATCCGTGCAAATTTCCACCGTTGATAGATTCGTAATTAGCAATGCGGCTGGATGACATGCTGAGGCCAAAAGCAAAACCGTTCCGTATGGCCACTACCCGGTCGTTATCTGCGAAGTGAAATTGCCCGGATGGAATTGAAGGCGAATTAACCCAGGCGGTCAGTGCCTGGGCAACTGGTGCGGGAGCGAATTGCGCGATTTGGCTCGCGGCAGAAAATGTGCCACTGCCATCGTCTGATTCCGTTTCGTAAGACCAGGAAGCAACTCGCCCGCGTACCATATCCATCATGGCGCCATTATAAACGAACGGCTCAAATGACTTTGAAACCCAATTATATACATTGGTAAGATTGGGATCCGTGATTTGCCATGTCGATCCCTGTAGTAAAAGCACGATCTTCGGAATATCTCCAAGCAGGACGAGGCCATAATGTCCATTATAGGCGATGTTGGAATGGAATACGAAAGAGCCGTCGGTGTAAAACCCATCGCTGCTTGTCACGTAGAGAAAAACCGGACTTAAATTTGTTTGAGCCGAGGTGAGTTGGCCCGCGTTTTTGGAAAGGATGCCGCAAATGGCGCCCACGAGGACCTTATCAGACGTGTTGGCGCCGGTCATCCAGCCGTAAGTTGCGGCCGTGCTTCCCGGCGCATAGTGATTTTCAGAGTTGATATAATTTGTCAGTTCTGACGTCGTTAACGTTGCGTACATTAACGCAGCGGCGTTATTTAAAGCCTGGGGTGAACCGATTTCCCAATCATACCAATTGCCATATTCTGATGTGGTTGGGGTATAAAAATTAGTCGAAATATAATCCAAACCCCCGTTGATGGCCTGTGCCAGGCTGGCATTCCCATGCAAAGAAGAGCCCGGCATGGCATAGGCCAGTGCCATTTGCTCCAGTTGCTGATAAGTGGTCGTGAGGTTTGCCGAGCTGCTGCCCAGGGGCAAATAACTCCATACATCGGAACGGCTGGAACTGGTGTCCATCGAACTCCAGAGGTTATTGGCATTCGCGGTGACACTGGAAGGGCTACCAGCGTTGTTCAGCAGATAATTTTGCCAATAAATGCGCAGGGTGTCGAACTGATCAGCCTGCAAATCCAAAACCGGAAGGCTAAGAAACAAGAGAGCAATTAATTTTGTACACCAGAAAGCCCGAAACAAATGCGATTGCCGTGGAAATTCGCTCATGGTCTACAACGATTTCTTCTTTTAATATTATTATAACCTTGAAGAAAACGATTGCTGCCAGTCGCGCTTTGAAGTTTCGTCGATTGAATTTAACACCAATGCCTAGTTACTACCACCATTCCATTTATAGGTTGGGCCGTTATAGGTCACAATCGCGCCGAAATTCAGATCATCCATTCTTTGATAAAACCACATTTCATTGGCACCTGTCCAAGTCGTGAAATTGTGCATGGTCTCAACTTTTTGCCACGAGGTGGAGCCATCCACAAATACTTCAGTACCCCCGTCCATATACGGAGCGTGTGCTCTTTTATGCGGCGGCCAGGACTTATAGGATGCGACAATCGTCGGTGCCGTGACCAGGGTCTCGGCACCGCCCCAACTCCCACCAATCTTGGCCATCAAATCCGCCGCCAGGCACCAATATGACTTGGTCTGGCTGTTGAGCTTAACCGGGCTGTGAGTTCCAGCGATAACGCCGACGCTGCCACCAGGCGTCCATTGGGTGATGCCGCCAAAATATTGATAACCCAGGATCCATTGCGGATAATTAACGGTATCAGGGAATGGCAATCCTGGAATTTCGGGATCCGACCAAACGCAGGGGGAATTAATCGCCAATGGCAACCCCACGCCCGCGAGGGAATTGGTATATGCTGAAGCTAGAGCATATTGGACGAATGGCGGGTTTCCCGGCGAGTTGTTATCATTATCCTGAGGTTTGGCAGGTATTACGTAATTATTGTTGTCGTTGGCATAAATTAAAGTGCCAACGCCAATCTGTCGCAGATTATTCCCATCCATGGCACGATTCGCGCGTTCTTTAGCTTCACTCAGGACTGGCAACAGAATTGCCGCCAAAATCGCGATGATAGCGATGACGACCAGCAGCTCAATGAGCGTGAAGCCGGTGGAAGCGGGGCCAATTAACGGCCCCGGGTCCACCTGTGAATGTTTGCTTTGATGACCGCGGTTCATGCCACGGTTTAAACATTCGATATTTATCTTAGTCTTCATTCTATGATAGGCGACTGTTCATCAAATGAACTGCTGTTTTATTGAGCCGTCACCCTATAGTAACCTTGGGCGCCGGAAGCAGGCTGAGGAATCGTTTGGACAGAGCCATTACCTGTGATGGTGCCGCCAACCTGTGTCCATGTGCCGGTCAGTGTTGCAGCGTACCACAACGTATAATTATGTCCCGACTGCGTGGGAATGGATATTTGGATATTGTTTCCTGACAGCGAGGCTGAGATGCTGAACTGCAGCGGTGGCGGCGTTGCCGGTGCAAGCATAAAGAACAATGGATTTACACCGTTGCCGCTTGAGGTGGCATTGGGAGGAGCAGTCAACCTCAATGTGGCCTTGCCAGTAAGCTGAAGGTAAACAGGATTACCGTTGGAATCCAATAACGGGATCCAATGATACGTTTGCCACGCCGCTGGATTGGCATCCGAGAATGTACCTAATACCTGTGTAGTTTGGTTTGATGTACCAACTCCGCTTGTGACCAGGCTAAGTGTGCATCCAGTGAACGCACCACCGCCGGCCGCCATGCGGCCCCAGACATTGAATGTGCCTGTCGGATAGGTGCGTGTATAGTTCAGCCAGTCACCGGCATAAAAGTATCCGACATTGAATTCACAGATCGTCGGATCCGGGCCGCCGCTGCTGCCGTCGGCTCCATAGAGTATGTTTGTCCGTTGTGAGATAAATTCCGGCAACAGGAAGGTATCTGACGCTACCTGTGAACCCACACCATCTCCGTATGACGGATTCGATGAAAGCCGGTAGATAGAATTGGATATCACCAGACCGGGATCCTGTGTTGTATTGGTGGCCCAATTGATATCAACGCTTTCCTGGGCGACTGCACCTAATCCGGCCAGGTCAAGCCCTGGATAAAGGCCACTCGGATAACTAAAGTAGCTATTGGTTGTGAATTGATACGTTTGATCCGAGGTGGGTGCGCCTGAATCACCAGTCGGAAGGGGGTTGTCAATAAACATGCCTCCCGTCCAGCCATCGCCAATACTGCCACCTATGCTGGTGGCGTTGTTCGTGCTGAAGTCATAATCAACAGCCATCCAATGGAAGTTGTTGATATTGAATGTATCAAAGCTGCCGGAATAGTAATTGGTATATCCAGCCGTATTGGTGACATTAATGACCACGCTGTACATCTCATTAGAGAGGATTGAATAATTCACCGTCCAGCCGCCGTTTGCCAGGGCGGTAAAGGTCAATCCAGAGGTGACGGCTACACCATTGATGCTTAAGCCAATTTCGTTTGTCAGTATTGGAGCGCCCTGGGCCGGTCCAACTGAGAAGGTGAACGTATTGGTGGGGGTGAATGTTTGGTTCGGATAAACATTCAAGAATACCGGATTAAGAACAGGCACTACCGGCACAAGCATATAGAAACCTATATTCGGAGTGTCGCCGTTGATAATTTGACCCCGGAATGTCTGCACGCCGTTCGTAATGGTTAAAGCGATGCGGTTTCCAAATTGATCCACCAATGGTGTGTAAACATAATTGAAAAAGCTGTTATCCGAGAAGGATGAACTGCCGAAGTTGCCAATGAAGTTTGTCGTCTGGCCTGACGTTGTGGGGCTGCTAAGAAC
>DATJXK010000027.1:0-7153 GCA_035500235.1 Pseudomonadales bacterium
CGCTGACCTTGGACAACCAACGCCTGAGTGGCCGCCCTTTGCTTCGCAACTTCGGCGGCCACCTCAGGCGTGAGCGGTCCCTCTTTATAGGCCGGGTCAATGATACCCACCACCGGACCGCTCGGCACATAAACCGGAGTATTGGGATGTAAATTCCATTTGGCCGTAGTTTCCACCCGATAAACCGTATGGGCCTCGTGCATGACCAGCGGATCATTCGGGTCAATGTAGCGGCCAATGGAATAAGCTTCGATATTTTCGCCATAACGCACCGATTGCATGTCTTCGGTGGAAAGGATGGTTCCAGGCACGCCGGGCGGCATTTGCACGACGACGGGTTTGTGACTCGCGCAGGCGGGAAGCAAAATCAGCGGGATGAAGAAAATAATTCGGTTCATGGGTACACTCCATTTCGGTAGGGCATGGCGACGCCGGGCGGCAAGGCCGACCGCGAGGCGGCGACAGCATTTTGATTGGTGGACGTTGGATAATCGTTGGGAGTGAAGCGCGTCCCGCCAAGCGCGGCCTGCGAGACATCAATCGTTTCCGTCACGTAGAGATAAAATTGTTTGCCGGCCGGAACCCGAACATAAAAACCGTCGCGCTGGATGGAATCATAAATCTGGTTGGCATACGCACCGATAACGGCTTGTGCCCCCGAAAGCGCGGCGTTTTGGGTCGTAGGCAGGAGTTCAGGGCCGAGCAAGGTTTCCTGATTTTGGTCCAGTGTACTGGCGGCTGCGCTCAAAAAGGATGCTGCAAACAATTTTATCTCGGCCATGTCGTCCGTTTTCAGAAGTGTTCCACGCAATCCGGCGCTGCCATCGGTGATGTCCCAGCCGGTTCCGTTCGGATCAAAATCGCGGTCCAGCGCAATGCCCGAAAGTTTTAGCTCGCGGCCATCCTGCCAAACCAAGGTCCAATTGTTGTCGCTGGCAATTCGTTCCCGGCTTCTGTCCGTCTGAGCGCGGCCATGGACTTCAGTTCCGGCGGGAATTACCAATCGACCATTGTGGTACACATTGTCCGTAACCAGGCCGATAATCGGCGTTTCGATGGAGGACGAATCCACAGTAACAATGAGTTCGCACGGGATCAGCCTGCCGAACGGGGCAAAATCTTTGCTCAAAGGTCTTGGCTGGTCGTTGTCGGGTTGGGCGTAAAGACTGATCGGCAATTCTTCAGGCTTGGGCGGAGGCTGTCCATTTCGACTCGCTCCCGGCGTATCAGCCCAATCCTGATCAGCGGATGTGTTCGGGGGGTCCACTACCGGCGAATAATTTGTATTGTGATAGCTCTCAACGATTTGATTGGTATCCGCGGTCATCGCCCGCATAGGCATATCGAGCGGCTGCACTTTAGTCGCACCGGGCATGAATCGCTTCAAGGCGAAATACGCAATCACCAGAACGACGCAAAAGAGAACAAATGCGCCGATTGGCTTCTTAAAGAAATTGATAAAATTACGGGGATTCATGAGGCGGTCCTTGAACAGGTGACGCGGGGGGCAAAGACGCATCGACCGGGTGCGCTTCCAGAATCACAAAAAAGTCGTTTTTGAGAGAGATGTCGTTTCGCTCGCCATTGGGTGTGCCGGTGACCGCAAAGTAGGCGGGGACTTCCGCATGAGGTGGCACAAAACCGCTGGCATCACTGATGGATTGCGGATAGGTGCGCTCTCCTACCCGCAATGAGAAGCCGTTGGGAGAATATTGCAGTTGTTTGCTGGTTTTATTGGTAATGCCGACGCGGAAGATCAGGGTGTCTTCCGGGTCAAAGCGAAACGCCTCTACAATTTTTATCGCATAGTCCGGGCAATCGACGATACGGGGCTGTTTCTCATAATTTCGATAGGCGACCTGGGCGACAGCTTCCGGATGGTACGCGGCCAAAAGAGGATATGCCTTCGCTTCATCGAGCAATGCCAAGAGTCGCGTGGGCGTCACGGCATCCACCGTGCCAGATTCGCTCCTGTCCGGTGGACTTTGGAACGTAACGGAGAGCAACGGGGCATTACTTTCGATCAGTTCAAGCACATAGGTTTTGTCATTCCAACGAATATTGACATTAGTCACGACTTTCGGTTGTTCCGCCCGGACAGAGAAAAAGGATGCTCCTTTATTGTACGAGATGAGAAATGGGGCGGCCTTTTGGGGCTGCACCGAAGCCTGGGCCGCGTCGATTGCCTCAATCGGGCCGGGGAAGCTGATCGTGGTCACGCGGTCGATGGCCACCGGAATGGAAAAGACTGTTTGCTCATCCAGAACCCAATCCTGTATTGCCCGCTCCCCGGCGCGGGCAATTAAACAGATTGTCATTAGCAGACTAATTGCCAGGCGTTTCATATTTGAAATCATTTACGGCGGTGGGAAAGCGTCCATTCTGTACCATGTTCGGATTGCGTTGCAGACGCAGCAGCAATTTAAACGGAACTGCTTCCGTGAAGGTTTTCTCTTGAAAAATCCCGTTGCGAACCAATTGTCCGCTGACTTCAGTCAAGACAACATCCTCGCGGGTCGCGAGAACATTGATGGCGCTGATTTCCACCTTCTGATGCAATTCCTTGGATTTGAATTCCGCTGCATCCGCCGCCTGAAAGGCCAGGGCCTTTTGGTACGCCGTTTTCAAGAACATTTGTTTGAGTAAATCCTGATTATCAAATCCATTGGGATTCCTTTCGAGAAAGGCGATGGCGGCCAAAGTGCTTTGTTCTACATGAAGCTCTTTGGCTTCCTGAAATTGCAGGAGTGGCGCGACGTAAAACGTGTTGGCCGGATCAATGATGACGACACGCTCTCTCTGTTTGAAACTGTGAATCAACGCAAAGCGGTCAATCGCCGAACCGACCAGCACAAGCATGGCGAAGCCGAACCAAAACCAAACGAGCCGGTCTTTCTCGACGAAAATTCGGGTCGGGTCAAACCGTCTTCTCGGCTCCGCCATATGCGCCGCCCCGTTTTGGGCCACGGGTGTCGTGCGCAGCTCTGCTGACTGGGTTTCCATGACTGCCTCCTTTGGCTCTAAGCCGTTTGCTAACCTTATTGGGTATTTCCGGTCGGGAATTGCGCGGGCTGGGTGTTCAATTGGAATGCCGTCCGATAATTTCCGAACGCTTCCACAGCCTCGGCCTTTTGCTCCTCCTGGTCCGCCGTCTGTTGCTTTTGCAGGTCGTTTCGGTTTTCAATGTCCTGCTCGACGCTCACGGCCAGCGCCTGGTCAATTTCCCGGTCGGTCGCTGCCAATGCTCCATTGAGGCCAATCAAAACGCCGGTTAGTTTTTGAACGTCAGACGCGGTCGTCGCCGATTGCAAAGCCTCGGTCACATTGGCGATGTCCTGTTTCAAGGCTTGCCGCCGTTGCAGGACGTTGGCAGTGACATTGGTATAATTTTCCGTTGCTTTGTTGATGGCATCGTTGGGTTTGTACTCGGTCGTTTCGCGTTGCACCTGGTTTCCCGAAGGGGTGGAGAACGTCGCGCCAATGGGATGATACACGCCGTTGTCGTCATACGTCAGAGCCGCCGTGCCGGTCGCGTCGCCGGCCACGGCAGAAAACGAGAGACCGGAAGGCGTGAGGGTCAGGTCGGCCGTGAGCTCAGGGACTCCGGTAACATTGACACTGGCGGCGGGGTTGCCAAAGGCCGCATTGAACTGTTGCAATTGCTGAAGCTGCGACGATAGCGAATCAATCTGTTGCACTTCGTTATCAATCATCTCGGCGTATTCAGCCAGGTTTTCGGTCTCATCCAAAATCTGCTGGATATTGGAGGTGGGGTCAAAGACGACCATCTGCGCGGGGGCACAATGCGCCAGCGGCAGGACGATGAGGGTGATGAGTATTTTTTTCATATCTAGCTCCTTTCTTAAAAGCCCGCGTCAGTTTTCGATGCGCAGGTATTTGGTGGTTGGTTCTAAAGTGACTCCATCAATGGTTTGTTCCGGGATGGGAATGGCGTAGAGAGAAACATTCTCAGGCGGATTGCGTGGCGTTTGCTGTTGCTGGATCAAAATCCAATACTGCTGCTTGACTGCATCGCTCCGGCCTTTGTCATAGCCATTTTGGTAGGCCGTGGTTTGTTCCTTTTTGGCGATATAGCCCACGCCTTCGCTGACAGCCACGCCTCCAGCGGCCCCGGCGGCGGTGATGGCCGGATTGCCATTGGAAAAGTAATCCGCCAAGGCACCGCCTCCCGCGCCCATCGCCACATCCGAGATGGGCTGGGTAGCGGCACAGCCGCCCAACAAAATTGGAATCAAAGCGATTGAGATGAGATAATACAGTTTCATGCTGCCTCCTTTAGTTGTGGTTGTCGTGAGTAGGTCAGAATTCCTTCAACGATATTGGGCGCACCACGCAATTCCTTGGCCCGCTTTTCGAAATGCTCCCCGCTGGAACTCGAACAATACAGCATTTCCGGCGAAGTATAATTGTAGGCCGTTCCACAAACGGGCCGGTTCGAATCAACGTGGAGGTAAGTGAAAGCTGAGTATTTCGCCCCAGCCTGGTGGTCCGGCAATGTGTAATTCATGATGGTGTGCTTGGTGATTTCGGGGATGGCGATGTCCCGTGCAATGTCGTCCAAATCACTCCGATCATTTTGGCGCATGAGAAAAAACTGCCGGCTATTGCCAAACACTGCGGAACGAATCCGGCTCTGTTTAAAGCGGGCATACTGCTGCACAATGGAGATGTTCCAGCAATTGAACTTGCGCAATTGCGCGTAGCTTTCTTTGACGATTTCTTCGCCACCGGGAATATCCAGAAAGCGGGCCACTTCCTCATACACGTTGCGCTTTCGCAAAGCTCGCGGCAGCGTGATGATGTGTTTGCGCGCATGGTTGGTGATAAGGAAACCCGCAGCGGCACGTAATTCCTTTGCGCTGTCGGGAATGTAGCCCAACTCGAAATGGGCTATTTTTCCGGTCAACGAGAGATTGCTCGGCCCGTCAAACAACGCGCCAAAGTTTCCGTCGCGGCACCAGGGCAAAAGTAAAGTTGCAATTTCAATGATTTGTTCGCGTTCCGCCCCGCTGGCGTCCAGCGACATCAATTCCTGCAACATCCGATGTGTCGGATATTCCGCTGTTTTGAAATAGGCAAAGGCAACATTGCGGACTTCCTTGGTGGTTCCGGGGTCTTTCAAGAACTTTAAAATTTCGCCCTCGGAAAACTGCGACAGATATTCCTGCCCTTTTGGCTCGTGGACGCCGTAATGGTCTCGAAAATCCGCAAAGGCTTCGAGCATCGTCGCACCGGGCGGCATTTTTTCCTTGCGATAGTGTGCCAAGGCACACGCGTGATGTGCGACTTGCATCAGTAGGCTTTCGTTTTTCCTCGACCAATCCTGAAAGACATCTTCGTAAAGCAGGTTCACGTATTTCGCGATCTGAGCTTGCCGAAGCATTTGCTTATCCTCGCTTTGGCTAAATCCCACCATACGAGCTACCAAAGCGGTGGCCGACGCCAAATGGTCGGGCGTGAGGGGGAGACCTTTGGTGTCGAGATAATTGATGGTGATGTCTCCGTCGGGCTGGACAATAATTGGCTTGGCCTCGGGTTCCACCGTTTGCGTATAGATGCCATACGAAAGCCCTTCTTCAATGATGACTGTGTAGGCAAAATAATTCTCGGTCTGCGAAAGCAAATCGCAAATGGTAACCGATTTTCCCGCCCCGCTCATGCCAAGTAGAACTGCGTGTTGCGGCGATTGATTGCCGCTCGCGCCGGAAAAGGTTTTTATGCCTACCAGGTTTTGGTTTGGTCCTTCGTAAATTGCTTCCGCAGTGTCCAAATGTCCGGTGAAGGTCGAGGCAATCGGCAGTAGGTCGGCGATATAGCGATTCTCCCCATAAAGTTTGCGGGCGTCATAATGTCCCCATGTCCAGCCGGGCCAGGTCATGTAAAAAAGCTTTTTGGAGGTGCTGGGCAAATTGCTTTCGGAGTATTGAGCGCCATTCATGCTGTTAATGGCGTTTTTGATGGCTGTGGTTTTGGCAATCAAGCCGTCTTTGGTCTTATCCCACGCGCGAATGGCAAACAGCACTTTGAAAGGAAAAGTGTGACCCTGCATGAGCGCGGCGATTTTTTTCTGCTTCTTTTCCATGACGGTGAGCAGCGAAAGCTTGTTTTCGCTGGCAAAATCTCCCGCGATTCGGTCATGCTCTTTTTCCTCCTTATTGATTTCCCTGCGAACGGAAAGCGGGTCCAGATTGACAGTGATCGTGTAATCGAGTAGCCGCAGCCCGGTCAGGCGATGAATCATTCCGGGATAAGTCGCTTTGGGCCAGCGCGAGAGGACGATGAGCGAATGGTAATTTCCATCCATGAAAAATCCGAAATCAGCCTGTCCGCTGCCTTCACTATGCCAGCAGTTCTCTTGAATCGTTAGTTCAGGATCGAAGGTTTCGATGGGGTCATAGTCGAACCGTTCCGCCAGTGACGGATTGAGGAAAGTCTTATAATGGCGAAAATGGTCCGCGTCTTTCATTGGGATAATCCGCGCTCCTTGGCCGGAAAAGATTTCCGCAAGCATTTCATGCGTGTGTTCAAACTCTCCTTTAAGTTGGGACAAAACCTGGGTGTAGTATTCTTTGAGTGCCGCTTCGGACTTAATGCCTTTCGATGAAGTCTCAATTTTGCGGGAAAGATAGAACACCAGGCGCTGCCGCCGCAGCCGCCGTTCCAGCATGAGTTGCCAATACCGACCGAACCGTTCATTTCGCGACCGGCGAGTCCATAAGTTCTCAGCCTTCTGGGTTTCTTCCTGGTAGCGGAGCAATTCACGGCGATAATCAGAGTCGCAAAAATATTGAATTTGCAGCCGTTGCTGCTCGTTGAGCGACGCCAGCAGCAGTGACAATTGGTCCTGAAACTGGTTTAAATCTGATACCTGGGCATTGACCAAATCCGGCGGCTCAAAAACGAATCCCTTTGAAACGTACCCCCCCGCGTTCAGCGTGTTGAACACGATCAAATCATTGATGAAAAAGCCGTTGGGCGATTGGTCAAACATATTTGCGATGGTTGCGCCTGCCCGAAGGCAGGATGACTTGCGGCACAGCGGGCAGACTCATCCGACGGTAAAGGCGGACCCGCGCCGGTCGCTTGGCGGCTAGTTCCAGAGCCAGACGGCTTGACGATTTTGTACGATGAC
>DATJXK010000028.1:0-28926 GCA_035500235.1 Pseudomonadales bacterium
AAAACCCTCAGTTACGGAGGGGGTCCATGGTATCAGACGACGCATAATAACGGAGATACCTTTATCCTCAGTGATGCCGATGCCAGCCAAATCCCCGCCGGCGCGCAGATGGTACTCGATAATACGACCAATGATGGTGGCAATAACGGGATTTACACCATCTACCTCAACAGCGCCAAAACCCGCTCGCAGATGACCACCAACGGCCAAATCAACGTCTTTAACTGGATCAAAGGCATCGGCTGGGTCAATGCAAATAATATTCAACCGACCATACAAACTGGCGCCAACACAACCATGGGCCCGGCATCATTACCAGTTCAGTTTCAGTCTTCGAATGCAGATAGCAGTGGACAACATCTTAAAGCCTGGCATTGGAATTTTGGTGACGGTTCGACCAGTGCAGCTCAGAACCCCATGCACACTTACACCAGCATCGGGACATTTTATCCTGCGCTGACTGCAACAAATGTGCTGGGATTGCCGGCAATCAGTTCGGGACCGGCAATTGTGGTTACCAATCCCGCTATCCAATTTACCATAGTTCAGAGCAGCGGAATTTCACGATTTGCTGCCCAGTTCCAGTCACCGTCCCAGGACAGTGGCGGGAATGTCATTAAAAATTGGCAATGGGATTTTGGTGATGGCACGATCGGCACAGGAGAAAACCCCACACATACGTATACGAATCTTGGGGCATATTATCCTTCCTTGACCATTACGGACGCTTTGGGATTGTCGGCTACGAGCTCTGGGACAGCCATCACCGTGGCCAACCCATCACTTACGTTTACGATCGATCACAGGAATACCTGCCCTTTTTTGCCGATTCAATTTACTTGTCCGACTATGGACAGCGGCAACAATGTGATCACTAACTGGCTCTGGAATTTTGGCGATGGCACGTCCAGCACCGCGCAAAATCCTCTTCACTCCTATACCAGTGCCGGGACATACACTCCCGTACTGACTGTTATTAACGCGAGCGGCCTGTCACCGGCCAGTTTTGGTCCGGCAGTAACGATCGTAAATCCCACGGTTCAATTCACGGCCAGTCCAAGCAACGGCGTATCGCGCCTGGCCGTTACGTTTAAATCTCCCCTGGTGGACAGCTCTGGCGTTTCCATTAAAAGCTGGCGATGGAGTTTTGGCGACGGCACGTTCGGCACCGGACAAAATCCTTCGCACAGCTACACAAATGTGGGACCGTATATTCCCGTCCTGACGATAACCAATACGGCGGGAGCAACGGCGACCACTTCAGGCGTGACGATTACAGTGACCAATCCCATGGTAAAATTTACGGCCAACCACACCAATGCCTGCCCGCATTTGACGATTCAATTCACTTCACCTGCTACGGATAGCGGTGGCAACAAGATCACCAGCCGGCAGTGGAATTTTGGCGACGGCACGTCCAGCACAGCAGAAAATCCGGCGCACATTTATACCAATCTGCTGACCTACAATCCTTCGTTAACCGTCGCCAATGTCTGCGGCCTCTCGCCGGCCACCACCGGCCCGGCGATTAATATTCAGAATCCTACAGCGCAATTTACTGCCAGCCCGAGTAACGGCGTGTCGCGCCTGGCGGCTGCATTCAAATCTCCCTTAGTCGATAACTTTGGTGTTTCCATTAAAAGCTGGCACTGGAGCTTCGGCGACGGCACGCTTGGCACCGGACAAAACCCGTCGCACAGTTATACCAATCTAGGGACCTACGTTACCACGTTGACCATCTCCAATTCCCTGGGATTAACGGCGACCTGTTTTGGTTCGATTACGGTGACCAATCCCATGGTTAAATTTACAGCCAACCACACTAACGCTTGTCCTCTCCTGGTGATTCAATTTACTTCACCTGTTACGGACAGTGGCGGTAACAAGATCACCGGTTGGTCGTGGAATTTTGGTGATGGCAATTCCAGTACGCTGGAAAATCCAACCCATATTTATACTAATATACAGACCTACAATCCTGTTTTGACCGTTGTTAACGCCTACGGTCTTTCACCAGCCACTGCGGGTCCTGTGATTAAAGTTGGAAATCCTTCGGTGCAATTTACTGCCAGTCCGAGCAACAGTGTGTCGCGCCTGACGGCGGCATTTAAATCCCCTTTGGTGGATAGCGTTGGCGTTTCCATTAAAAGCTGGCACTGGAGTTTTGGCGACGGCACATTCGCCACTGGGCAAAATCCGACTCACACTTATACTAATATCGGGACTTATGTTCCCACGTTGACCATCTCCAATTCTCTGGGATTGACAGCGACCAGCTCAGGCTCGATCACCGTGACCAATCCCATGGTCAAATTTACCGCCAACCATACTAATGCATGTCCGCTTCTGACGATTCAGTTTACCTCGCCTGCTACAGACAGTGGCGGTAACAAGATCACCCGCTGGTCGTGGAATTTTGGTGATGGTGCGTCTAGCACAGCGGAAAATCCCACGCATGTTTATAACACCCTGCAGACCTATCATCCTGTACTGACCGTTGCCAATGTCTATGGTCTTTCCCCGGCCAGTTCGGGTCCTGCGATTAATGTTCAGAACCCCACGGTGCAATTTACGGCTGGTCCAAGCAACGGCGTGTCGCGGCTGACGGTTGCCTTTAAATCTCCTGCGGTGGATAGTGTCGGTGAATCCGTTAAAGACTGGCATTGGAGTTTTGGCGATGGCACCTTCGCCACCGGGCAAAATCCGACCCATACCTATACCAACCTTGGGACCTACCATCCGGCGCTCACCGTGACAAATTCACTCGGACTATATCCAGTTGCTTCAGGCTCGACCGTAACTGTGACCAATCCGGCGATTAAATTCTCCGCTAATATTACCAATGGCAACACTCCGCTGGCCGTCCAGTTCAAGGCCCCCAATGTTGATAGTGGCGGTAATGCCATCACGAGCTGGAATTGGAGTTTTGGTGACGGCACTGCCAGCACGGCTGAAAACCCATCCCATACTTACACCTATGTCGGGACGTTTCATCCCGTCCTGTCCGTTACCAATCACTTCGGGCTCGTGCCAACCAGTATCGGGCCGGTTATCAATGCAAAAAGCAGTTCGGGTGTTCAGATCGCCTCAAGTCCCCAATTGTCAGTCACATTAACTAACGGAACGGTTGCCTTGTCCTGGCCAACAAATGCCTCAGGCTATACGTTGCAATTTACTACGAATTTGATACCGCCGGTAAGCTGGATGAATGTCACGTCGCCGCCTGTCGTGATTGACGGACAGAACGTCGTGACCAACGACACATCCGCTCCCCAGATGTTTTTCCGGCTGGAACAATAAATAGGTTCCCCCACGAAGGGCCTGTTTCCATGACGCCCCTTTGGTCCGCTTTTTAATCCCCGTTTCCATGTGGTTTTGCTCCCAAATAGGCGCCCGCGAGCACTATGCCGTGCCGCGTGTCTTGCACCGGGAAGGACGATTAGGCGCACTTTATACTGATTTTTGGGCAGGCTCATTCATCCGCGGGATCGCCCGGCGATCACGGTCAAGGTTGTTTCAATCCTTTGCGACCCGTTTTCATCCGGAACTGGCGCAGGCGCCCGTGACTTCCTGGAACATTCGCTCCCTCGCCTGGGAGGCAGGCCGGCGAAATCAAAAAAACGGCCAGATTTACGAAAGCTTTATAAAAATTGGCGCTTCTTTTTCCACCTGCGTCCGCGGAATGCTCGCGCGCCAAAGGGATTTAAATCCTGGAAACTTTTTTTTTGCTTATGACACTGGTGCCCTGGAAGCCATGGAATGGTGCCGCGAACATGGCCTCAAATGCATCCTGAACCAAATGGACCCAAACCGTGTCGAAGTCCAGATGGTGCGCGAAGAGGAAAAACACTGGCCGGACTGGAGCACCCAATCGCTGGATGTTCCTGAAGAATATTTCCGCCGCCGCGAGCAGGAATGGGCGGTAGCAGACCGCGTGGTCGTCAATTCGGATTTTTGCCGCCAGGCGCTGATTCAGCAGGGTGTTCCCCCGGAGAAATTGGCCATTGTGCCTTTGTGCTTTGAAGCCGCGAATGATGAACAGAAAATGGAGACAGCCAGGAGCAATGCTTCAAGTTCAAAAAACAAACTTCGAGTCCTGTACCTCGGCCAGGTTATCCTGCGCAAAGGGATCCAATATCTGATGCAGGCGGCGAAACTGCTCGAAAATGAACCTGTTCAATTTGATATCGTCGGCCCAATCGGGATTTCTGCAGCCGCTATTGCTTGCGCGCCGCGAAATATGACCTTTCACGGCCGCGTTACCCGGGATCAAACAGCCCAGTGGTACCGCCAGAGCGACATATTCGTTTTGCCGACGATCTCAGATGGATTTGCCCTTACCCAATTGGAGGCTATGTCGTATGGGCTGCCGGTCATCGCCACGCCGTGTTGTGGGACAGTGGTCAGTGATGGCCAGGATGGATTCATCGTGCCACAGCGGGATATCAATGCCTTGGCCCTGGCATTTCAGAAATATCTGACTGACCCGGGATTATTGCAGAATCAACGTTATGCTGCCCTGGCTAAAGTAAAACAATTTTCATTAAATCATCTTGCAGCCAATTTGCGTTCACTTGAAAATTAAAAGGCCATGGAAAATGGAACTGTAATCAATTGAATGAAAGGAAAACTGATAAAAAGGAAATAATAGAAAAGGTACAGTTTTTGCTCATTTTTCCTGATTTTTATGTCTGTTTATCCGATATCATTTTGGGTAGTTCTTGGCGTTCTCCTGGCCGGTGGTATCTGGTCGGTCAGGCGTATTAAGGATGGCATTGGCATCCCGATGCTGGCTGTGATCGGCACTGTAATGGTTTGGTATGTCGGAGACGCTTTCTATAACGATTATGCCCAGACTTACGCCACTATGTTTGCCGACGATGTGCTTCAACATGCCTGGTGGCAGGTCGCTTGGTTTTTAGTGGTCTTCATCGCGGCTGTACCCTATATCCATCGGCGAATTAATGCCCGATTTTTGCGTCAGCAGAGTGGTGTGTATCAATTGGCGCGTTATGGGGTCAACCAGCCGGCTCTTCAGCGTCAGTTGGACATTTTATTCATTGGCTGTGCAGCGATCTACGCCATCCTGGTCATTATCGCCGCGACTCGTTTAAAAGGGGAAATGTTCTATTTCTTCTTCCCTTATTTGGGCTACAAACCCCAACCGTGGGGCCGCGGCCGGATTGGGACGGGCTTTGATGCGTTATTAAGTTTTGCAGAATACATTCAAATGATGGTCTCTGCAGTCTTCGGCGTGGTGGTTGCCGTTTCCACGAATCGCCGCACGCGGATTTTAGCGTTGATTTTATGCGCCATAGCGTGGCCTTATTACCTTTTTGACCGCACCCGCAATACCATTTTGGCTGTTATCATTCCCGCTATTTTGACCTGGGTTTTTTTGCGAATCCGCGGCAGCGTTCTAAAAAAAGCGGCTATCCTGGCAGTGCTTTTCCTTTTTGTTAATGCCTGGATGGCCTTCATTATCCAAAATCGCGGAACTCAAAGCATTGCCAATGCCTTCAAAGAAAAAGGATTCAACCTGAAAAAAGAGTCATCCGTGCATCATGAAGGACTCAATATGTTTGAGGAATTATGTTGGATTAATACCTTCATTAAAAAAGGAATCTATGAGCCTAATTGGGGCGCCCGATATTTTGCCGAGCTTGTCAATCCCATTCCCCGGGCTCTTTGGCATGGTAAACCGCTCATTGGAATTGATTATGCCATCGCTCGCGGCCAGGGGATTGACAATGCGGAAAGTGGTGCTGGTGTTAATGCCACGATTTCTACGGGTATGATCGGCCAAGGGATCGTCAATTTCGGCGGGATTTTAGGACCTGCTGCCGCTGCGCTTCTCATGAGTTTTTGGGTGGCTGTTTTGGCGCGACAAGATCTAAACATCTGGAAATTAGGCCGTCTTCCGCTCTATGCGCTTGGCTTGATATTGACCTTCAATTTGGGCCGTGACATTACTTTAATTACCCTTTATCCCTTTGTTTTTGGATCTGCGCTGCTTTGGTTTTTGGAACGGCACCAGCCCCACTTGGCCGGTCCGTCCAACCCCAACCCCGTGAACGCTCCTCCTCCCGCGACAATGCCTGCAGGCCGGCCCATGCACAGAAGACGGATCCGCCGGGTCAGAATCGGCGTGCATCCTCCTAACAGCATTCCGTGATTATCGAGTCAGCCTCAGGCCGTAAGCTTTCACGGCATTAAATATTATTCGGGAATTTTTTTTTGAAAAAAATCGCCATTATTTTTCATCGGATTGGGCCTTATCATTTTGCGCGCGCCCGTGCGACCGCCAAAGTCATTGATACCACTTTGATTGAGGCATTTAAAAGTGATGATACCTATCAATGGGACCTCGTAACAGGTGCCGACGGGTTTGTTCGAACGACAGTCTTCGAAAAATCCCCGGAGTCAAAAGATGAATTGGTTCGTGGCATTCAAACGGCCCTGGATGCCTGCCGCCCCGACGCCGTGGCCGTTCCTGGTTGGGGCGATGCCCTGGCCTTTGCCGCTATCCAATGGTGTGCCGCCAATGGCGTTCCTGCCATTGTCATGTCCGAAACCACCGAGTGGGATGAGCCGCGCCGGCCTGTCAAGGAATGGGTTAAACGGCGAATTTTAAAGCTTTGCACGGCCGGCCTGGCCGGGGGCCAGCCTCATGCTGATTACCTGGTCATGCTGGGCATGTCCCCGGCAACTATTTTTCAGGGATATGATGCCGTGGACAACGAGTATTTTGCGCAAAAAGCGGGGGAGGCCCGGGCCCAAGGTGTAGAATTGCGGAAAAAATTTGGGCTGCCGGAAAATTATTTTTTGGCCAGTGCCCGTTTCGTGGAGAAAAAAAATCTCCCCAACCTGGTCCGCGCTTACGCTCAATATCGTAACCAGGCCGAAAAGGCAAAACGCCCAAAATCTGAAATTTGGGACCTGGTCTTGCTGGGCGATGGTCATTTAAAGCCCGAACTTACCAGCCTTATTACCGGTCTTGGCTTGCAGGAATCCGTCCTGTTGCCGGGCTTCAAACAATATGGCGAACTGCCTGCATATTACGCTTTAGCCAAAGCCTTTATCCATGCGAGCACCATCGAACAATGGGGACTGGTCGTGAACGAAGCGATGGCTTCCGGCTTGCCCGTCCTGGTTTCCCATCGCTGTGGTTGCGCCCATGACCTGGTCCAGGAAAACGTGAATGGATTCACCTTTGACCCTTTTAATACGGAACAGATCGCCGGGATCATGTTCCGCGTTTCAGGATCCACATTTCCCATTGCGAGTTTGGGTGCGGCCAGCACTCGTATCATTGCCAATTGGTCGCCGGACCGGTTTGCTCAAGGACTTGGCCAGGCCACCGATGCTGCCCTGGCTGCTCCTCGCGTTGGGCTGGGAATGCTCGATCGCCTCCTCCTTCAACTTCTTTCGAGAAGATAGAATTAATGGATATCGTCCACGTTACATCCTGGCTTTCACGGCTCGGCGGCGGAATTCCGCCGGTCATTTGGGCGCTGGCTCGCGAAACCAGCCGGCGCGGCCAAAATGTTTCTGTCGTTGGATTAAAGGACGAATGGGTCGAGGCCGATTGCAAAAAAGATAATTTTACATTTGTATCCGGTGAAATTGTTGGCCCGCGATCCTTCGGCTTTTCGCCGGAATTGAAAAAACAACTGCGGGCATTTGCACGGTCCGGAGGAATCGTTCACAGTCACGGATTGTGGATGTACCCGGGATGGGCGGCCAGAAAAGCGGCCGTTGAAAATAATTGCCGCTTGTTGCTTTCTCCTCACGGCATGCTTGAACCCTGGGCCCTGGATCGTTCCAGTTTGAAAAAAAAAGCCGCCGGGCACTTTTTTGAATATAAAAATTTGAAGCAAGCCGGCTGCCTTCATGCCCTCTGCGCGCCTGAAGCGGAAAATTTTCGCCGTTTTGGACTTAAAAATCCCATCGCTATCATTCCTAACGGTGTGGACCTGGGCGAACTGTTGACGCCTGATAACGCGATTATGGAAAAATTTCCGGAGATCAAAGGACGTCGTCGCATCTTATTCCTTTCCCGGCTTCATCCCAAAAAAGGATTGGGGAACCTGTTGCAAGCCTGGCAAAAAATGGCGCCTCACTTTAAAGACTGGCAGCTTCTCATCGCAGGCAGTGGTGACTCCGCCTATGAAAGTGAATTGAAAGCCTTCTCAAAAGATTTGATTCCAAATAAAAGCGTTGTTTTCCTCGGGCAGATTTCGGGGGAAAATAAAAAACAAATTTTGGCTGCAGCGGATGCCTTTATTCTGCCGTCGTTTAGTGAAGGCTTCAGTGTGGCCATTTTGGAAGCCGCCGGCGCCGGTCTTCCGGTGCTTTTGACCCCTCAATGCAATTTTCCGGAATTAGCCCGCGCAAATGCAGCTATTGAAATCACCACCGACACTGATGGAATCGAGAAGGGCCTGCGGCAAATTCTGGAACTTCCTGATGAACAAAGAAAAGTCATGGGGCAGAATGGCCATGAGCTGATTAAAAAATCCTATACCTGGCCGTCCATTGCCGGACAAATGTGCCGGGTCTACGACTGGATGATGGGAAAATGCCCTATGCCCGAAACGGTAAGAACCGTCTGATTTGGTTTCTCTCGAACGGACCTCACCGCTTAATCAGTCTGTCAAAAGACCGTAGGGCATATATCGGAATGTTGAGCCTTAGTTATTGGTTCTCAACGATGTAGCGGGATTATCCTCCATTTGTTGAGGATAGTGTTGAGGGTTAACCATCTTAACATCAACGATGTAGCACTTGTTAAGCCTTTCCCGCGAATATACCATTCCTTATCAAAAGACCCCTGATTCCCCCCTTAAATTTAAAGCGTGCTTTTACCAAAAAACGATGGCATTATGTGATTTGGTCAAATTAAGGGTTTTTTAGATAGATTTCTCCGCCGCGCTGGCGCAATTTTTGCTGAAACATTAAGACTTGGAAATAGGCATACAATTTAACATTTTGGCGTTTCAACGGTCTAATTTTAACAAAAATGTCCGTTGACCTGTCATCCTATTCCTCTTCTGCCTTTGACCGCGGTGCCGGCAGGTTTCGCGAAAGCCTTTGGCTGCTGGTAAGCCTTTTTCTCTTCCGCCTTTGCCCTGTCAGTTTATCGCCTCTCAAACGGGCCATATTGCGCGGTTTTGGAGCCAAAATTGGCCGCGGCGTGGTCATCAAGCCACAGGTCAAAATTACCTTTCCCTGGAAACTTGAAATCGGCGATTTCGTCTGGCTGGGCGAAGAATGCTGGCTGCTCAACCTCGACCGTATCGCCATCGGCAATAATGTCTGCATTTCCCAGCGCACATTTCTCTGCACTGGCAACCACAACTACCGTCGGTCAACGTTCGATTTGATGGTAAAACCCATCATTGTTGAAGACGGCGCATGGTTGGGAGCGGGATCCTGGGTTGGACCGGGCGTAAAAATCGGTTCCCATGCCATCCTCTCCGCCTGTTCCATGATCTCCAGCGACATGGAACCATGGGGAATTTATCAGGGAAATCCGGCCGTATTTATTAAACGCCGTACCATGGAAAATCCGCCAACGGTTCCGTTGGAAAAACCGCTTGGAGTTAATTGAAATCCGGTATGGATACACCAATGCAAATCGAATCCCGTCCCGTTGCGAACGTCAAATATTCCGCGCTCGACTGGGTTTTAATCATTGTACCTTTTACGTGGCTTTGGTTTCACCTGATTGACAACCTGAGGTTGCAGTGGACCACGGATCCTCAATACAGCTATGGCCTCGTTGTGCCATTACTCACCGCAGGATTGCTCCTGCGGCGCTGGCAGCGCTTTTCTGCCGATCCCATTCGCAGCGGTGGATTTCCAACATCGCTTTGGGTAACGGTCCTGGCCGTTTTCCTGATTGTCTTTTATTTCCCAATCCGCCTCCTTGAGGAAGCCGTCCCTGAATGGCGGCCTATTGGATGGCTATTGGCCATTGAAACTATCGTTTTAACCTTGTATGGAATTTACCTCCTGAAAGGCAGAGCGGGTTTGGTCCGTTACGCGTTTCCTATTTGCTTCTTTTTGACGGCTGTTCCCTGGCCCACACTTTTTGAGCAACCCATTATCCAAAGCCTAAGCCGCATCAACGCGGCGATGGTTGTTAATGTTTTGAGCATTATCGGTGTGCCGGCCATCCAGCACGGAAACATTATTGAAGTCAGCACCGGCCTCGTTGGGATCAATGACGCCTGCAGCGGAATTCGCTCCCTCCAATCCAGCCTGATGATTTCACTTTTCCTTGGGGAATTTTATTTAATGAAATGGCCCCGCAGGTGTTTCCTGGTGCTTGCCGGTTTCGCGGTGGCGATGTTCTTCAACATTTGCCGCACGTCTATCCTCACCTATATCGCCGCTAAAAAAGGAATTGATGCGGTGGCCAAATACCATGACGAAACAGGGATGACCGTTCTTCTGGCTTGCACGGCCACGTTATGGGGCGTGAGCTATTTGGCCAGCATTTTTCCAAAACGCTCCCCCGGATCTCAACCACACGTGGATAATTCCAGCAGGCAGGATAGTGGATTGCAAAATTTTCAAGCAGCCCGGTTTCTATCCATTACCCTAATCGTTTGGGTTGGGCTGGTCGAAGCAGGCGTTCAACTGTGGTATCACGTCCGCGAATCAAAAATCGATCCTGGCCCATCCTGGTCTTTGGTTCTGCCTGAAGACAATGCTACATTTAAACCGCTTCCTGATACCCCGGAAGAACATACCTTGCTTCGTTTTGACGATGGCAAACAGGGTCAATGGCAGGCAGCGGACGGCACTTTCTGGCAGGCCTACTACTTCGACTGGTTGCCCGGTCGCGTAGCCGGTTATTTGGCCAAGCGGCACACCCCCGACGTTTGTTTGCCCGCTGTGGGCTTAACAATGACCTCCGGACCGGCGCTGACAATCTTAGACGTCAATGGTCTCAAATTGCCCTTTCGCAGTTATGTCTTTACCGGTCCGGGGACCACTCTTCAGGTCTTTCAATGTCATTGGGAACCCGGCATAAAAGATGAAACCTATGCTAATGAATCCTCCCGTTTCAACCTGATTCGCGGCATTTGGGCGGGCAGGGGAAATAAAGGACAAAAAGTAATTGAAATTGTCATGACGGGATATAAAAATTCAGATGACGCGAGGGAGGCGTTAGCGAGCGAATTACAGAAGATGATCAAAGTTGAAAAAACTCAGGCTCGATTAAACCCCTAAACCATGTTTGGCGATTTTGACAAATATATCATGGTATTCATGACCGGGTTGCTGGTGTCATATCTCTTGACGCCAGTGGTCAAATCCATGGCCTTCCGGTTTGGCGTCGTTGACCTTCCCAATGAGCGGCGGCCCCATCAACGGCCTACCGCACGGGGCGGAGGGGTGGGCCTTTTCATTGCGGTCCAAATCGCCTGCCTCCTGGCCGTCACTTTCCCATGGCCCAAACTTGCCGGTGAATTCAACTTCACCTGGTGGTGGCATTTCGCCATCGCGTCTTCGATCTTATTCGTGGTCGGAATCATTGACGACGTCCGTGGAATGAAACCATTGATAAAGCTCGCCGGGCAGGCTTTGGCGGCGTTGGTCATATCTATTTCCGGCACAAAATTCGGGCTTTTTTTGGGATACGCTCTTCCCGCTCCGGTTGATCACCTGCTCGTCGTTATATGGCTTGTCGCCATCATTAATGCATTTAACCTTATTGACGGGCTTGATGGCCTGGCTTCCGGGCTGGCGGTAATTTCTGCTACCGGCTTGTGCGGTATTTTGGCGATGCAGCATAAAGCCGGGGATGTCCTGGTAATTGTCGGGTTCATTGGCGCCTGCCTGGGTTTTCTGCGCTATAATTTTCATCCTGCCAGCATCTTCCTTGGTGACACCGGAAGCATGTTCATTGGATTTACCCTGGGCGTTGTTTCGCTTCAAACGCTGAACAAGAATTCATTCATCATTTCATTCACCATTCCCATGTTGGTCCTCGGGGTGCCGATTTATGACGCCATGTTGGCCATTTGGCGGCGTGCCGTCCGCAAATGGATTAGTGAAAAAACCCATGGGGTTAAACGAGGCATCATGCAGCCGGATTTGGAGCATTTGCATCATCGCCTGAAATTTGCCGGATTGAGCACCCAGCGGGTGGCCATGTACCTCTACATCATCAACGGCACCCTCGTCATTGTCGGCCTGTTGATAGCCCTTTTCCAATCTCAAGCCGCGGGAATTTTTCTCATCGCGCTGCTTGCGGGGGTATATGTTTTGATGCGGCATTTGGCCGTAATCGAACTGCGTGAAACCGGCAGCGCCCTGTTAATGGGATTGCGCCGGCCTACCAATTCCGCTGTTAAATCTCTGTTCTATCCGTTTTGGGACATGATTTGGCTCTCCGGCTCGCTCGCCCTTATCATGTGGGTCGTTGAACAGAAAAGAGTGGATTTTTGGCACAATTGGTTTTTTGACCTGCCGGTTTGGGTCACGCCTACCTTTTCCTTGCTTGCGATTTCCCGCAACTATGTCACTTATTGGCCGCGCGCCCGGCTACGGGACGTCATCAACGTCATCTTTCTGCTGCTAAGTGGCATTATCTTCAGTCTGGGACTTGCTTTGCTCGTTAACCCCGCTGTAAGCCAGGAAAGCATTATACGGGCACTGTGGATCATTGCCATTAGCCATCCCCCCATTATCGCGTCCCGGGTGGCCTATCGTTGTATCGAAGAACTTGCTATCTGGGTCAAAGGACAAAGCGAACAACCGGGTGCGGCCGAAAGGATCTTCCTCTATGGCGCCGGCACCCGGGCGCAGCTGTTTTTAAAAGATTGCGCCGTCAGCAATGCAAAAAATCCCGATCGGCGCGTCATCGTCGGTTTCATAGATGATGAAGCCGCCCTCCATTATCAATGGACTTATGGCCATCTCGTGCTGGGCGGAACCAAAGAGTTGCCTCTTTTAATTTCTAAATGGAAAATCAATCGTATCATCGTAGTCGCTGACCTCCTTCCCGAAAACTGGAAAACCATCCGCGAAATTGCGATCCGGGAAGGAGTCCATCTCAGTGAATGGTTCCCCCAGGAACATGAAATTAACCTCGCAAAATCCAACAAATCAGACATCGTCGAAACATTGCAGAAAAGCCCTTGAACCAAATAGACCGGAAACTATCAATCCAATATGCGTAAAATCATTATCATCTTTGCATGTGGCATCATCCTGCTGTTGCTGGGCTATTGCGGCCATCGCGCCTACAAAGTATGGAAACAGGAACATTGGGTGACACTGGCAAAGCAATACGCAGAAAAAAAAGATATCCAAAATGAATTACTTGCCCTGAAGCAAGCACTCCAGACCGATCCCCGAAATATTGAAGCCTGCCGGATGATGGCAAATTTGGCCTCTGCCGCCGGCTCGCCAGCGGCTTTAACCCTGCGCGAAAAAGTCGTTGAACTGGATCCGAGTTCTTTAGACGACCGTCTTGCCCTGGCTCAGGCAGCCATTCTTGCCAGCGATTATAACACCGCGTCAAACGCCCTGGCGGGCGTAAGCCCTGGCGATAAAAAATTGGTCAATTATCTCGATGTTGCTGGGGAATTGGCTGTCGCCGCAAACAATCCGGCAGAAGCCGAGTCGGATTTTGCTGAAGCATCACGCCTGGATCCGTCTAACCCCGTCTCACAATTCAGTCTGGCCTTTATTCAACTGCACGGCACCAATGCCCTCGATCGGGATGAGGCGCGAGTCAATCTCAAGCGAATCAGCATGAATTGCACAAATGCCTTCGTTCGCGGCCAGGCCCAGCGGGAACTGGTTTATGATGCTTTGCGGTATAAGGATTATAATACCGCTCTGTCTTTCTCGAAAGATTTGGTGCAACAACCCACCGTGAGTTTTCCTGATAAACTGGTGCGCCTCGAAGTATTAAGAGTAGCCAAAAATGACGAATATAATGGCGCTTTGGCTGCCTGTCAGCGGGAAGCCTCAACCAATACCCTGAAATTAACCCAAATGACGTTTTGGTTAATGGAACGAAATCAGCCGGAGCAAGCCCTTGTCTGGCTCCAAAGTTTACCCCCGGACGTTCGTACCAATCCGCCGGCCGCTGTGTTTACGGTACAATGCCAAATGCTGCAACAGCAATGGAGTGCCATGCAAACCACAGCGTCCAAAGAAAATTGGGGAAACATGGAATTTATGCGCCATGCCTATATCGCTTATGCCATGCGACAGCAGGGCTTTAACGAACCTTCCAAGGCCGAATGGGACCTCGCATTGAGTACCGCCAATGGCCAATTAAATAAAATGACCGCTTTGGTTAATTCTGCGCTCCAATGGGAGTGGCTTAATGAAAGCCTGCAATTGCTCTGGACCATGGTGCAAAACTTTCCACAGGCGCAAGACGCTCAGGCCGCCTTGGAGAAAATATTATATGCACATGGCAGCACCCGCTCGCTCATGCAACTGTTCAGCTTGCAGGTAAATCGCAACCCATCCAACCTGGAGGCTAAAAATAACCTTGCCTTGACTGCGATGCTTTTGCACGCGCAGGAACTCAATCCATACGATCTTGCTCAGGAAGTTTATCAAAAGGATCCTACAAATTATTTCTATCAATGCACTTATGCCTTCTCGCTTCACCTTCAAGGCAAAAATGCTGACGCCCTCAAAATCATGCAGCAACTTCCGCCTCAGGCCTTTGAAAATGCCTCAACCGCAGGTTATTATGGAGTCATTCTTAAAACGGCTGGCGACAACGCCCAGGCCAGCACCTATTTGAAGCGCGCTATTAAAGGCCAGTTTCTCCTCCCGGAGGAACGGACTCTGTTTCAGCAGGCTTTGACAGGTCTTTGACCCTTTCCTCCCTCTAAAAGCCTCAAAAGGGCTAAAAAGGCCAAATTCTAACGAATTTGGCCTTTAATATTTTAACTACAAGGCCTAAAACTGACTCGGTATGTCCCGTCGCGCCCTAGATTAAATATTCAAAAAAACGTATAAACGTATCGTCGTAAGTTGCGGTAGCAAAATGATTAACAAATTGAATTTTTAATAGTCAATGCAAACAATGGCAAAAACAATGGTCGCGATCGGGATGCCCTCTTTATTTCTGGCTTCCAATGTGTTCGCGGGGCTCACAACCACACTGGATACTTCACCAAAGGGGTATCATGATTCAAGTTATGCGGGCGGAGAATTTACGGCTCTCGTAAGCGGGGGCGCAAATTATGTCGCAAATTACAGTTCCTCTGCTACGGCTACCGTCAACGGCCAAACGGGTTTTGAGACATTTTGTGTTGAAGTTGATGAACAATTCAGCCCTGGCAGTACGTACAACACCTCCATCGGTAACACCATTATGCCGGGCGGAGCCGCTATCGCCATTGGAACGGCTTATCTTTATAGCCAGTTCGCCCAGGGAACTTTGCAAGGTTACAATTACAACCAAAACACCACCGGAAAAAACAGCCGTGCCTATACCTCTGACGAATTGCAGGATGCCATTTGGTATTTGCAGGGAGAAATCACCAGTTCTGGAGATCAATACACCAGGGGGAATAACTATCTTTACTCTTTTGGTGGATTCTCGTTCGATCCTAAAACAGATCCATTCGTTAAACTGGTTGAAAATATGTTCGGTTCCAACGCTTTCCTCAGTGACTCAGGCAATAATTACGGCGTTGAGGTTCTTGAACTTACCGACTCCCATGGCTCTCCCGTCCAGGATCAGTTGGTCTATGTTCCCACGGCTCCGCCTGTCGTTATTCCCGTCCCCGAACCCGCCACCTTTGCGGCTGGCGCCGCATTGTTGGTACCGTTGGGTGTGAGTGCGCTCCGCGCCCTTCGCAGGAAAAAATAAGGTCAGCGGTTTTTAATAAAGGCCGATTTTAACATCGGCCTTTTTTTGTGCTCTCAATCTGTCCGAAAGCTGCATGTTAGAGTCCAAAATGTGTATAGGAGCATGGTTTAGCCTTTGATCGTGGCCTTTTTGGGCAGTTGGGAGACAAAGGCTTCATTCATTAAAAGGCCTATTGGTCCTGGGAGCCCATGTCCCAAATACGAGCAAGAATGTCCCCACTTGCGATAGATAAAACGTTCATGACTATGGTTAAATGTCGTCGCAAGAAGAGATGTATTGTATTTAGTCAGTGGAGATCGGTGTTCGTGGTTTTTACGAGAATGTGGGCCATGTCCCAAATACGAGTATGGATGTCTCCTCATGGGATAGATATAGTACACATCTTTTGGTATAAACGATAATGAACTTTGAGTTCATGCAGGCGAACGAACAACAATAAACAAACAGAAGAAAACGAAAGAACAAATAAGAATATGAAAAAATTAACAGTTATGGCGGCAGCAGGCGCTGCATTGGCTCTGACCACTGTGGCCAGCCAGGCGCAGCTTCAAATCTCGTCCGGCACTACAGCTCTCGCTAACATAAGTGCCAACGTATTGACCTTGGGTAACTTTGGAATCACCGGAGATTCTAGCTTGGTTGGTTCATTTGGTGGTACTTTTAGTATCAATGTTCCCGCAACGGCCTTGGGCGGTGGTTTTTATTCCTCGACCATTAATGGAACTCAAACATTAAGGATAGACACTGGCGCTGGTGACCCTAACGGCTATTTGACAGCCTTGGTGACCTTGATTTCAATCAATAATTCTGGTGGTATTAATACCCCCAACGTTCAAATCAATCTTTCAAATATTCAATACACTGGATCAGGGGACGCTGATTTAGCATACTTGGCTACCTCTACGCTTGGCTATTTGGAACTGACAACTCAGGTCGGCTATAATGCAGGTACACAACAGTGGACCACTGCTCCTGGCGGGGCAACATATTCAGGGCAACTCGCTCCCGTTCCGGAAGCGAATACTGTCATTGCTGGCGCTTTGATGCTCCTGCCCTTGGGCATTGGCGCAGTCCGCGCGATCCGCAAAGAACGCGTTGCTTAATTGCAGAAAGTTCGTCATTTCATATTCTTATCGTCATCGGGCCGGTCATACGGACCGGCCCGATGCAAGATGAAAGAAAAGTTGTAAGTGTCGGTGGTGGAAAATAGGAAACGAAGTTGTGAATGCTTATACAAAAATAACTGGCGCGGTTATCGCAGGGGTGTTGCTTTCCTCTGCCGCCAGCCAGGCTCAAATAGATCTGACCGGAGGCCACGTTGTTGGCACGCTTACTTCCGAACTATTTGGTATTTCGCCAGGTTATAATAGCCTGGCAAACAACGGTTCCATAACAAGCTGGGTAGTTCAGGGCGCAACTATTGATCCATCGGGCCTTATATTTGTGTATCAAGTCTCCAATAACGGCCAAAGTGTTGTGCCGAATTTGATAAACAACGTTGATATCAATGGATTTAGTTCTAGCTTCATTGTCGGTAGTCCCGGGTCATATGGAAGCATAACGGGCTTGTCTATCGGTACAACGCCTTCAGCCAGTGGAAATTTTGGTACGGTTCTGTTAGGTAATGATAATGTTACTTTCCAACAAACGGCTGGTCTTCAGGGAGTCAGCGATTATCTGGTAATTGAAACGGATGCCACAGCATTCGGTGATAGCTATAGCCAGGTTGCAGGCAGTTTAAACACGACAGGAGGCGCTTTTGCGGCTCAAGGCCCCACGACCGCTCCCGTTCCCGAAGCGAATACAATGTTCGCCGGCGCATTGATGTTGTTGCCGCTCGGTATTGGTGCTATCCGCGCTCTCCGTAAGCAGCGCACAGCCTAATAAATTAATTTTTTTCTTGGTTATCAGGCCGGCTTTGTCCCGGCCTGATTTTTTTTTGGCCGCCACCAAATAGGTTAAAAGCCCATTGCTGTAGAATTGAAATTCCTGGTTAGAGAAGGATGTATTTCGTCCTCCCGTGGATCGCCAATTATCGGCGCACCGTTTTGAAACCCAGCAGGACTAAAGCCACTCCAACACAGCTCCACCCAAACCAATCTCCGTATCGCGTATAAAATGTCATCTGATGCTTCTTGATCGGTAGATCGAACACCAGCGCCCCGGGACCGTAGATACTCCCGCTGTCGTCCCGAAAGATTTGGTGTTGCCGCCCGGAACTATCGATCCAGCATGTCACGCCATTATTACAGCAGCGAACAAGTGGAATCCCGTTCTCGATTGCGCGGAAAATTGAGCCCATTTCATGCTGCCACTGTTCCGCGCTTTGGCCAAACCAGCCGTCATTCGTCAAATTGATTAAAAAATCTGCTCCGTTTGCCGCCGCTTTACGGCCGGTTTGCGGAAACAAATCCTCATAACAAATCAACGGTGAAGCTGTGACCTGCAGGCTTTCCAAATCAAATTTAACGGCAGAACTGCCGGGCGTATATCCCCCCGTAATCGGCGTAAACCATTTTATAAACGGCAGCCATTTCACCAGCGGGATATACTCGCCAAACATCACCAGTTTTTGTTTGTGGTAAATCTGATCGAAACGCAACCGCCCGTCAGGGCCGGCCAGGAACGCGGCGTTAAAATAATCGTTGTCGTATTTATTGGTCGCATTCACGTGCGGAACCACGTCGTCTCCATTGAAGATAAGCCACACGTGGTGTCCGCCAGTGAGGTTGGTGATGGCGGTGTAGGTTGCATTATCAAAGTCGGGCACCCCTGATTCCGGCCAGGCCAGCAGGTCCGGCTGGTTTGTGAGGGTGCCTTCGGAAAGTCGCAAAAGCTGTTGAAAACGGTTTGAATTCGCGCTTTCATCCCAAATCAAATCCTGCGGAATGGACGGCTGGATTAAAGCCACTCGTATTGTCGTCGTAGCAGGCACGGGCGCGCTCAGTTTGATTTCACCTAACGCAAAGAGAATAGCCACTGCCAATAATGGAGGAAAAATCTCCGGCTGCCATGCAAACCGCGAATGAGGCGTGGCAAAAACCATGCGTACGGCCGAATAAAAGGAAAGTGACGTCCATACCACCAAAAAGGACACGCCGTAGACCCCGGTCACTGAAGCGATTTGGATAAGCGGGATCATCTTGAATTGGGATGCGCCGAGGAAATTCCAGGGAAAACCTCCCAGGAGCCTCGCTCGCACCATTTCCAGCGCCACCCACGCCGCCGCGCCGGCCAGTGCCCAGATAAATCGTCCCGCCCAAAACCGGCCGAGTCGCTCCTGGTCGGAAATCAACCACGTCCAGGTTCCCGCAAAAAGCGAAAGAACCGTCGTTAATGCCAGCCAGCCAACTCCCGGCCCCAGTGGAATCGAATGCCATTGGTACGGAATTTCCAACAGCCAGTACAATGATGCCAGCCAAAAGGTTAGCCCGGCGAGAACGCCCACCAGAAAAGCATCGCCTCCACGTTTGTTTTGTGCAGCAAAAGCCAGGAGCCCCGGGGCAATCCATGCTCCCCCCGCAAAATCCACCTTCGGAAACGCCGCCGCAAGCAATAGGCCCGCCAGTACCGCAAACAAATAACCGCTGCGAAGAAACAGTTCATTTAAAAAGCGTTTCAACGTTGCCAGCGAAGAATTTGCGTCGCAAAATGCGATCGCTACCTCCGCCACTTCTTTGGCCTTTTCCTGGACGCTCCGGCTGGCGTTAACGACGATTGCCTTGCGCGATCCGCGCCACACCGCTACATCCGCCGATGAATTACCTGCATAATCAAATCCCTTTTCGCCGTACCTTGCCACGAGTGCCTTCAGCTTGTTTTCCGATCGCAAGTTGACCTGTCCGTCACTTGCCATCACATCATCAAAAATTCCGAAATAGTCCGCTACCGGCCTGGCCATTTGCATATCCGAAGCCGTCGCTAGGATTATTTTTCGGCCGGATTTTTTTTGTTCGTGCAACCAGGCCAGGAACTTTTCATTTTGGGGCAGGGTGGCTGGATCCGGACCTGCACGTTTTCCCAACTGTTTCTTGAGGAAGGCCCGTCCACGTGTCCACCAGAATAAAATGACAAAAATAGCCAACGGATTGCGCCGGAGCCGAAGCGCCAGCGATTCCCACATCACATCCGTTTTGATAAGCGTGCCATCCAAATCCACAATGAGCGGAACTGGATTTTCGGCAGGTAACTGCGGCATGAATTTGATTAACCGTTGATGCATGTCCCCGCAAGGCTTTTATTTAATCGTTGTTGCGATATTGGACTTTACGGAAAGGTTGCGTAAGTTTTAAGGCCGATGATAATTAATCGTTGTTTGTGTGAAATAATATGCTCCGGCAGCGACAGTATCGCGCGATTTATCAGATCGTCATAGCCATCTGGCTCACGCTTTCCATTGCCAGCGTGCTGCTGGCGGCACTCTCATGGGTCCACCTTTCGCAGACGATCGCCACCGGCCGCCAATGGGGCAACGTCGGCCCGCAGGTGGATGAAATCCTCAAAACCATGCTCGATAGCGAAACTGGCGTCCGGGGATTTGTTATCACAGGAAATTCAAATTATCTGGGTCCTTATGTTACTGCCCAAACGAGCTATAAATCTCAGTTCGATGGCCTGGCCGATATGACCACGGGCAATACGAATTTGCTAAAAGCGGTGGTAGATTTGCGCGCAGAATCGGAAATGCTGGCAGACTATAACCGCCGGGTCGTGGAGGCCCGCATGCGGGATTTCCACAGCGCGCAGACCCTGACACTCACTGGCGAAGGCAGGCAAATTATGGACCAGATCCGCGCCCAGGTTTCAGCATTGGACAAAGTTTATTACGAGCAGATCCTCGACGTGCGTGAAGAGACAGACACTCAGTTGTCCCGCGCCATCATGACCAGCCTTGTTGCCGGGGTTATCGGGATTATTGCCGGGATTTTCGCCTTTGTCCTCGCCCGGCTAACCATCAGGCATCAGGCACGCGAGAAAGAACTGATGGAAGCGAAATTGCAGGCCGAGCGCAGCAGCCACGAAAAAACTGCGTTCCTGGCCAATATGAGCCACGAAATTCGTACGCCCATGAATGCCATCTTGGGTTTTAGCGAACTGCTGCAGAGTGACTTGCAGGAACCGAAACACCGCAAATACCTTCAATCCATCCGTTCCAGCGCTGCCTCGTTGCTTCAGCTGATCAACGACATCCTCGATATGTCCAAAATCGAAGCCGGCGTCATGGAGCTGCGCCCCGAGCCTACCGATACCCGCGAGATTTGTGATTTTATTCGTACCTTGTTTTCGGAACCGGCCATGAAAAAGGGCATCAAGCTCGAATGTCATGTCGCGCAGGATTTGCCCCGCGCATTAATGATCGATCGTGTGCGCCTTCGGCAAATCCTGGTCAACCTCGTCGGCAATGCCATCAAATTTACCGACCGCGGTAGCGTGGAGGTCCGCGTTTCCTCCCAAAAAAAATCCGATAATAGCCGTATCCTGCTTGCGATTGATGTCATTGATACCGGCGTTGGCATTCCTCAAGACAGGATGGAGGCCATCTTCCAGCCTTTCGTTCAGGCTGGCGCCTATCGCGAAAAGGAAATTCAAGGTACCGGTCTCGGTCTTTCCATCGTCAAACGCCTTGCTGAAATGATGGGGGGTACCGTAACTGTCACGAGCATTCCCGGAGAAGGTTCAGTCTTTTCACTCTGTTTTTCCGACGTCCTTATTTCCACCCGACTACCCGCCTCGGCCAGAATTTCGGCCGATCGCGAAACGGATTTTAACCAATTCCAGCCGGCTGCCATCCTGGTAGTGGATGATAATGAAGCCAATCGCCAGTATATCGCCGGCATCCTTGAAGGAAGTCATCATCGGGTTATCTTTTGCTCCACAGGTGAAGAAGCCATCGCCAAATCCCGCGAAACCATACCGGACATTGTTTTGCTCGATGTCAGGATGCCCGGCATGGATGGGCGCCAGGCACTCACCGAAATCCGTAAAATTCCTGGCATGGAATTGGTTCCGGCCATTGCTGTTACCGCGTCCACTCAATCAGACGATTACTTTAGCGGCTTCATCCGCAAACCTTTTTCCCGGCGCGAATTATTCAATGAACTGGCCGAATTTCTTCCCCGTCATGTGCCTTCAAGCCACCCTGTATTCAGTGAATCTGCTCCTCCGGTAAACCCGGCAAATGGCTCGATTCCTGAGGAATTACTCGCTCAATTACGCCATTTTCAGGCCGAATCCTGGCCAGACCTCTGTAATACCATGGCCGTAAATAAAACCAAAACCTTCGCCCGGGAGCTTGAAATTCTGGCAGAACAATGGCATTATGAACCATTGAGAGCCTACGCGGGAAAGTTGCTCCAGGACGCGGAAACGTACGCCGTAGCCGACCTGGAAAAACATTTGAAGGAATTTGCCGCGCTGGTTGAACAGTTTGCTCAAGACAAGGAGAGAAAAGTGTAACATTAATTCGGGACGGTGGACCGTTCCCGGACATATTTGGCAGCAACTGCGCCGCCAAATTGAGAGACGCTAAAAAAACTCTGCTAATGAAATTAAACGAGAAAAGCGAGGTTGCTGCGCACCCCCATGATAAAATTGGCGCTTCTCACATGCGTATTCTCGTCGTAGACGACCAGGCTTCAAACCTCCAGATGGTCGGGCTCATCCTCGGCACCCTTGGCTACGAAATCATTCCTGCTTCCGATGGCGAAACAGCCCTCAAACGTGTTGCCGCTCTGCTTCCTGATTTGATTTTGCTCGATTTGCTTATGCCCGGCATGAGCGGTCGCGATGTCTGCCTGCAAATTAAAAAAAATCCCGATTGGGCGGATATCCCCGTGATTTTCCTCTCCGCCGCGGATGACAAGGACCTCATCGTCAGCGCCCTTGACGCTGGCGGTGTGGATTATATTACCAAGCCGTTCAATCAGGCCGAACTGGTCTCTCGCGTGCGCACCCAACTGGCCCTTAAAGCGGCGCGCGATCGGCTCAAGGAACTCGCCGAGGACAAGGACGAATTACTCGGCATTCTCGCCCACGATTTAAAAAATCATCTCGGCGGCCTTAACATGAGTACCAAGCTGCTCCTGGAGCGCATCCGCAGTTCGCACGATGACAGGGTTCAACGCCTGGCCGAGAATGCTTTTTATACCAGTGGCCAGCTCCTGTCTTTTGTAAAAGATTTTCTCGCCAATGCCGCCGCCGAACACCGGTTCGAGCCTCAATTGACCACCGTGGATGCCGGCGCGGCCGCTACCACTGCCATCCGGCTTTTCGAAGACCGCCTCCGGCGCAAGCAATTGGAAATTCATACCGACTTTCCCAATGATGAATTGATTGCCCTGGCGGATGCCCATGCCATGGATCAAATTTTTAGCAACCTGCTTTCCAACGCCATTAAATTTTCACCACCAGGTAAAAAAGTCTTCGTCGCCGTCCGCGGCAACGGCCGCTATGTGGAATGTTCCATCCGCGATGAAGGCCCGGGCTTTACCGAAACCGACAAACTCCGCATGTTCCGCCGGTACGGGCGCCTTTCCGCCCGTCCCACCGGCGGTGAAACCTCGACCGGCTTGGGACTTAGCATTGTCCGCAAGCTCGTTTTGGTTATGAACGGAGAACTAACCTGCGACAGCAGCGCAGGGCAGGGCGCTGCCTTTACCTTTCGCCTGCCAAAAGCTAAACAATAAATATTATGGATTTTCTCGTAATTGACGATGATAAGACGTTTCGCGACGCCACCTGCTTCCTGATTGAAGACGAAGGCCATTATGCCGAAGGCGTTGACTCCGGCCAGGTCGGCATGGCGTGGCTCAAAGACGAAAAATACGACGCCGTCCTGCTGGACATGAATCTTGGCACGGAAAACGGCCTCGATATCCTGGCCCAAATCCAAAAACAGAATCCGCAAATTCCCGTGGTCATCATCACCGCGCAAGGCAGCATTCAAACCGCTGTCGAAGCCATGCGCCGCGGCGCTGCGGATTTTCTCGAAAAACCGTTTCAACGGGAACAGTTCGTCACCGTTCTGGCCCGCATTCAACGCCTGGGTAAAATGGGCCAGCAAATCAAACGCCTCGAACAGGAAGTGACTGAAACGCGCGCGCAAAGCCTCGAGCCCATATTTGATTTCACTAATCCCGCTATCCGTAACGCCATGGACGTTCTCATGCGTGCCGCAGCCACTCCCGCTTCGATCCTTATCCTGGGGGAAAGCGGTACCGGCAAAACCGTCGCCGCCCGCACCGTCCATCTCAACAGTCACCTGGCCGAAAAGCCGTTTGTCACCGTCAGTTGCCCGAGCCTTTCCAAGGAACTTTTGGAAAGCGAGCTCTTCGGTCACGTCAAAGGCTCATTCACTGGCGCCATCCGGGATCATTGGGGCAAAGTCCGCGCTGCCGACGGCGGAACATTGTTCCTCGATGAAATCGGCGATCTGCCCATGGAAATCCAGCCCAAGCTCCTTCGCCTTCTTCAGGAACGTGAATACGAGCGTCTCGGCGAAAATGTCACCCGCCAGGCCAACGTCCGCATCATTGCCGCCACGAATCGCGATTTGAAAAAACGCGTCGCCGAGGGCGCCTTCCGGGAGGATCTCTATTTCCGCCTCAACGTCATCGCGGTCGAAATGCCGTCTCTGCGAATGCTCGATTCAGACATCCTCCGCTTTGCCGAACACTACGCCAAATTTTTTGCCGCCCAATGCGGGCGAAAGATTGATGGCTTTACCCCGGAAGCCGTCAGTTGCGTTCGTGCCTATACCTGGCCCGGAAACCTCCGTGAACTGCGAAATTCCATCGAACGCGCCGTCATTATGGCCCGGCAGGAGGAAATCGTTCCCAATGATTTCCCTCCTGAAATTTCCGGCGGTAAATCGGGCGCCTCGGGCGATAATAATAATACGCCGCAGATTGGCTCGATTATTTCCCTCGAAAAACTTGAAGAAATTCACCTGCGGAAAATCCTCGAACGCACGCCCAGCCTCACCGAAGCTGCCCAGATCCTGGGCATTGACCAGGCCACCCTTTACCGCAAACGTAAAAAAATCGGCCTGGAATGATTAAAAAGCATTAAAAATACGCTTGCAAATGCGCTGCAGGCAGCTATAATCAACGTTCCTTTAATCTCGAAAATTGAATTATGGCACGCATTTGTGAATTGACAGGCAAACGCCCGATGAAGGGCAGCATTATCTGGCGCTCTGGTAAAGCCAAGAAATCCGGCGGTATCGGTACCCACGTCACCGCTATTACCAAACGCAAATTCCTGCCGAACCTTCAGCGCGTCAAAGCTTTGCTGCCCAATGGCGAAGTCCGCTATATCCGAGTCGCCGCCAGCGCCCTTAAAAAAGGCCTCGTCGTCAAAGCTCCCAAACGGAATTGGAAGCCCGCCGCCGCCAAAGCCTAAGGTTGGTTGGAGTTCAAGCTTTAGCTTGTTTTTGGCTGCTGGTTGGCGGAAAGAAATTTCCCTTTATTTCCCCGGTGTCGAAGGCGGGTTTTCCTGCTGCTTTAATTCTTCCACCTTTTTCTTCAGGCAATCCGGGCACATCCCGTGGGATGTCCGTGTCGCAAACTTGGAATTAAAATAATGTTCCAGCGCCAGCCATTCATCATTGTAGCAAACCCGCCGGCACCAGCCGCAAATCCGCAGAAAATCTTCCAGATAATGCAAGCGCTTCAGTAAACGCCGCGTGAGCAGATAGACCCACACCCAAATGAGGATGATGACGACTGTCCGGAGTATCGCGCGATGCCAGTTCGGAACGAACGGCTCGCCAAAAATGTAATGGGGGATTCTCAGCGCCTCCGTCAGCCACGACATCACGATCAGCAGCGAAAAACCACACGCTTCAACCCAGAGGATTGAATTTCTGCCCTTCAATTTCTTCATCGGATACTCGCGCCATTAATATGGCAGCGGAAATTTAGCCGTCAGTTCCCGCACCCGCTGCCGGACCTTGGAAATCACTTCCGTATTCTTAATATCCATCAGCACTTCAGAAATCATGTCCGCGATCGCCGCCATTTCTGCTTCTTTCATCCCGCGCGTCGTGACTGCCGGCGTGCCCAGCCGCAGCCCGCTGCCCTGGAACACCGATCGCGTCTCAAACGGAATCGTGTTTTTATTCACCGTTATGCCCGCCTCATCCAGCGCAATCTGGCAATCCTTGCCTCCCAGGCCTTTTGCCCCGACGTCCACGAGCATCAAATGGTTGTCCGTCCCGCCGCTGATCAGGCGGTAACCATTGCGCTTCATCCCGTCTGCCAGCGCCCGGGCGTTTTTGACAATCTGTTCCTGGTACGTTTTAAACGCCGGTTGCAACGCTTCCAGAAAACAAACCGCCTTCGCGGCGATCACATGCTCCAGCGGCCCGCCCTGGATGCCAGGGAAAACCGTCGAATCAATTTCCTTCGCAAATTTTTCCCGGCACAAAATCAACCCGCCGCGCGGCCCGCGCAAGGTCTTGTGCGTCGTCGTCGTCACAAAATCGGCATGTTGAACCGGGCTGGGATGCAGGCCCGCTGCCACCAGGCCGGCTATATGCGCGATGTCCGCCAGCAGGAACGCCCCCACGTCCCGCGCGATCTCGCCCATCTTCTTGAAATCGATGATTCGTGGATATGCGCTCGCGCCCACCGTAATCATCTTCGGCTTATGCTCGCGCGCCATCGCCGCGAGCTGGTCATAATCAATCCGCTCGTCATCCTTGCGAACGCCGTAATGGACAATCTCAAAAAATTTCCCGCTGAAATTCGCCTTGTTCCCGTGCGTCAAATGCCCGCCGTGCGACAGGTCCATCGTCAGCATTTTGTCGCCCGGTTTGAGCACGGCAAAATAAACCGCCATGTTCGCCTGGCTGCCCGAATGCGGCTGCACATTTGCGTGCTCCGCTCCAAATATTTTTTTTGCCCGGTCAATCGCGACTTGCTCAATCACGTCGACGTTTTCACAGCCGCCGTACCATCGTTTGCCTGGCAAACCTTCTGCGTATTTATTCGTCAATACCGAACCCTGCGCTTCCAAAATCGCCGGGCTCACAAAATTCTCGCTGGCGATCAATTCGATGTTTTCCTGCTGCCGTGATCGTTCATGCTCCACCGCCGCGGCCACGGCCGGGTCCACGCTGCGCAAACGCAAGTGCACCGGCGCCAGGCGGAAATCCATTTTATTTACCCGCCGTTCGTGCCGGCCGCCTTCAAACTTCGCCGCCAGGAACGCATCGAGGATTTTCTTTGCCTGTTCCGGCGCGATGCTGCCGTTGAGGCACACCACGTTCACGTCATTGTGCCGCTTCATCATTTCCGCGGCCTTCTCGTCAAACGCCTGGCCTGCGCGCACGCCGGGAACTTTGTTGGCCGCGATGCATATGCCCACGCCGCTCGTGCAAATCAATACCCCAAGCTCCGCGCGCCCCTCGGCGATGGCCTCCGCCACCGGCTGCGCAAAATCCGGATAATCATCCGCCGGGTCTTTAGTCAGCGCGCCGAAATCTTTCACCGTCAGCCCGCGGCTCCCCAGGTGCTTCTTGAGCGTTTCCTTTAAATCAAAACCGCCATGGTCCGCGCCAATGGCAAAATGAAAAGTAGTCTTGGTTTCGGCGGCAGGCGCCTGGGCGGTTTCGTGTTGTTCCATAAATTTCAAAAGCGACGTAATACCTTGCTCTATTTGTTCACGGCAATGGACGTAGACATCGTACGAACAGCCAATCGGGTCGGCGATGTCCTTTTCATATGGCGAAGTGGTCTCATCAAACTCCCGTAGCAAAAATGTTTTATCCGCCGCCGCCGGGTACAAAAGCCCGACCGTGTCCACGTGTCCGTGTGTCATGCCGAAGATATAATCGGCTTGTTTTACAAGGTCGGCCGTGAGCGCCTGGCTGCGCTGGCTCGAAATATCAATCCCCAGCTCGCGCATCGCCGTTACCGAATGCGGTGTCGGCGGCTGCCCGTCAATTGCCCCCAGCCCGGCCGAGAGCACACGCACGCCGTTGCCGCCCGCGGCTTTGCGAAAAAGCCCTTCAGCCATTGGGCTGCGGCAAACGTTTCCGGTGCAAATGAATAATACTGTTTTCATCCCGCGCAAAGATTCAAAGTGAAGCGTGAATGCCTAATCGTCAATTCAGAAAATATACCGTTCAACCCTTGCTCAAATGCAAAGCCGCCAGGCCTTCGATAAAATCTACGCCATGCGCCAAAACCGGGTCGCGGATGTATGGCTTGGGCGGGGCAGGGGACGTCTGGGCAGTCGTATCATCCTGTTCGCCGTCCTTGATTTTTTCGCGCACCAAATCCGCCTCGGTCGTATGGTCAACGTCCACAAACGGCAGCAAATTTGTGCCGGTCGCGGCGTTCGTATCCGTCAAACTGATAACGCCGTAAGGATTCTTCAAAAGATCCTGCTCATCGTTGGTCCCGGCAGACACCGCGATGTCCGGTTGCAGGTTGGTCAGGGCGCTGCCAAAAACCAGCCCCGCATTTGCCTCTCGTAAATCATGCGCCAGGTTCGCCGCCGCCCCCGTCGTTTCCCCATTCACCAAAATCGCCATGGGCAGCTTCTTCTGCTCTAGCAATTCCTCCGTTGCTTTCAGGCTGTCGAAATCACTCCCGCCGGCAAACCGCAAATCCAAAACGATTCCCGCAATTTGGTTCGTCGTCGCCAAACCGTTCATCGCTGCCTGGATTTCATCCGGCAGGCTCTTCCCCACTTGTTCCACGCGCAGATAACATACGTTGCTCTCCAGCAGGGTGGATTTAGCCAGCGCGGCATGGGCGATTTGCGGCTCCAGCAAGACCGCTCCCGCAAATAAAACTGCAGATAACCAACATAGTGGCGAATGCCTCATCGTCCTTCTAAATTGCTCGATAAAACACCGAAAGTAAAGCAACGACAGCGGGTTAATTGAAGGTTCAGCAATATTATAAACGGTGTGGCGAGGTTTATGAGAAGGGCTGGATGTTTCTCTTCCTTCTTTCGCTTCTCCTCTCTTGAACCAATATGGTCGAAACATTTCACAAAATCGGACGACGATTCTCCCTCTCCTGGGGGAGAGGGCAGGGGTGAGG
>DATJXK010000029.1:0-6313 GCA_035500235.1 Pseudomonadales bacterium
AATGTTTGGCGTGAAATTCAACAAGAAGCACTACAAGTTGGTCACCTGATCGTTTACGCTAACGATTTAATGAGCGCTTCGCGAAAAGCTTCACGGGAATAGCGCAGGGTATATGTGCGGGCGGCTTCCTGAACTTTGGCCCTTTCTTCCGGCGTAAGAGCGATTGCCTGTTTCATGCTTGCGGCTAACGCTTTAGCATCACCAGACGGAAATAAAAGGCCGAGCCCACGTTCGCGCGTCAGTTTTCCAAGCAGTTGTTCATCAGAAACGATGACGGGTTTACGCGCGGACATGGCCCGGGACAAGACGCCGCTGGTGCCGAAATGATTCAAGTAAGGCAGCAAGACGGCGTCGCTCGCGGCGAAGCAGAGTTTTTCTTCTTCGTCGGAAACATAGCGGTTAATGAGCAGGGCGCGGTTTTGTGCGGCCAGTTTTTCCAGGCCTTGCGCGGTTTCTCCTGTTGGGTCTTGTTTTCCGGCGCAAAGCAAAAAGGCGGGGTTATCTGATGGTAAATCGAGCATGGCTTGGACGGCCAGATGCAATCCTTTGCGCCGATAGCCGCCGCCGTAAAACAGAAAAACAAATTTGCCGGCGGGCACATTTAATTTTTGCCGGGCGGCGAGGCCATCACCTTCATAGCCGGCTGGGCAAACGTCGGGCAAAAAATAGATGGGGGCGGACGGATAGTGCGCTTGCAATTCCGCAGCCAGGAATTCGTCCACAAACAAAAGCTGCGTGAGCCAGCTTTGTCGGATGAGTCGCTTGAAACCGGCTTCCTTAACAAGGCGGTTAAATGACGAATGAGGCGCGGCAAGAAACCTTGGGCGATGGTAAATGCCGCCCATCTTGCCGCGCAATGCTTTCGGTGGCATTACGCCAATGGCTGCCCATCGCCAGATGTGCGATGCAATTTCATCGAAGGCACACAGAAAAACATGGTCGGCGCCGCTTTGCTGGAGGCAGTACGCTACCGAGCCGGCCTTTTTATCGCCGTGCCGTTGTCCGGCGGCGTCATAGGCATTGATGAGCGTGAGGGAAGATTGCAGGCCGGCCAGTTGGTCCCGAACCCGGCCCTCATTTTCGGGACGTAAATCCACTGCCAGCGTCAGCCGCCGGTTGGTGGTAAGCAAATCTTCCGTGATGAACCGCAGCCAGCCCAGATGGTGCCCTTCCACACGCGGTTCATATAGAAGCAAATGCGAAGACGAATTCACGACTTGGGTTTTTGGTTCTGCAGTTCCCAAAGCTTGGCGTATTTGAGAAAGGTATAGTAGGCATGGAGGGCGGAGACCTGGAAGCCGACTGTGCCTTCGAGAAAGCCCAGTTGCGCAACGTATTTTTTAAGAAATGCCCCCAGGGGATTGAAGGCGAGTTTGGCAAATCCGGCCTTTTTGCCCGCCTGAAAATAACGCTGGGCCATAAGTGTCGTGTAACGATCTGTTTTGGAAAGAACCACGGCGAGCGATGGCCAGGGATGCTGGAGGATCGGGTTTTTGAAGTGGCCCACGCTGCCGGTGCATTCAAATCCTTCGTGCACCAAATCCTCCCGGTAACGAAGCTGGCGGCGGTCAAAAACCTGCGGCTGGCGATAATCCGGATAAAGCCCGCAATGGCGAACCGGCCGGCCGAGAAAGTGGTTGAGTCGCGGTACGAAATAAGCCGGGGATTGCGGAGATGCTAGCGTGCGGCGGACTTCGTCGGCAAATTCCGGAGTGCTGCGCTCATCCGAATCGATGCTCACGATCCAGTTATGTTTGAGCAGGGCCAGCGCGTCATTGCGCAATTTGCCGAAGCCCTGGAACTTAATATTTTCGTGGCGCACACCAAATTTTCGGCAAACCTCCGCCGTATCGTCGGTGCTGAACGAATCCACGACCACGACTTCATCGGCCCATAAAACCGTCGGCAGCACTGCGCGAAGGTTGTCGGCTTCGTTAAACGTGATGATGTAGAGGCTAACGGGTTCAGTCATGGTAACGAATGTTGGCGAAGATTAATGTTCTCCAGGCCCGGACAAAAGGAATTTCAATGGCCATGCGGCCGGGCCGGGAGGTCATTTACTCCGCCGCAGGCTTGATTAAGTGGGAAAATTTTTCAGAATGTTCCAGCAGATAACGGGGAAAGGAGTTATCCACTGGAACGAATTTTAATGTTTCATCGATTCCTAGGAATGATTTGGCTCCATTAATACTCTCGTTAATGATTTTGGGCGAAGTGAATTGCGGCTGGTTCTTTTCCTGATGCGCGTAAGCGGCGAGCTTTTCACGGATGCGGTCCACGCCACCCATGAACGTAAAATGCCAGCCGGCATTCTTGATAGTCTTAAAGCCGCTATAGCGCATTTCCTCCGCGCAGGTGAAGTCGCGAAACCGCATCATTCGTGTGCCGCAACACGAGTCTGAAGACAAGCAATTCAAAAAATGGCGATAAAGGCTCTGTTGAAAACGCCAAACGAATGGATTGCTTTTGCGCAAGATTCGTCGCAATCCTCTCCGATGAAAAATTTTTTGGGTTAGTTTGGAATTTAATGCGCCGTGTGCTGCGTTGGAAAAAAAATTATCATGATAGGGAATTTCACGGCTTAATTTTTCCACTACGGTAGCGCGCGGAATTTCATCCAAATCAGAGATTAGTATCCAGTCGTCCGGCCGGCAATTCACCAATCCGCGCGCGATGCAGTTTCGCTGATAGTTCTCCAGCACCCAGGCATCGTCTGAGTTTGGCATATCGTCCACCATCACATGGATGATTTTGTCATGAAACGCACTGAAGGCAGAGCGATTATCCTGATAATGAAGCGGCTTGGGTTTATTGGAATGGGTTTTAGTGGCCTCAACCAGGACGAATTTATCCACGACATCTCCCAACTCGTGCAGGCGCAATTCAAGCAATTCCAATTCGTTAAAAAGGGTAAAACAATCGTAGATCATGAAGGGAGTCGGATCGTTTCCTTGCCAGTATTTATTTTTTGTCAATTTTACTGGCGGTTTTCTTTCCAGCAAGCGGCAAATGAAGCCTGGCTGTGATGCTAAATTACAAAAGGACCGGCCGACTGGCTTTTTTTTTGACAAAGCGGTAAAACCACGGAAGCTGTCGGGAGTATTTTTGGTAAACACAGGAAATCATGACTTTTCTGCGGCCATTACAGGATATTTTGTGGAAACCGAGGGGTTGTGTTTGCTCCATGGAACAACTGGACGCGTCACACGGCGTGGTAGCCAGGCATGACATGACGGCAATCATTGGGGGGCAATCTCAACCGCTACATCCATTAACGGTGGTTGAGCTGGCCGATGGCAAGGTCATTGGCAGCTTGCGTTTAGCAGCGACCCGGAATGACGTCGTGATTGGCGGCGTGCAAAATGTTTTTGGCTGTGATGACCTGGAAAACCATTCTGCGTTGCGCCAACGCCGCTTTCGGCTTTCGAAATACCGGCGCGGAACGGCATTGCTTTTGGGCGCGCCCAGCAGCGACTTGAACTACTATCACTGGATGATGGACAGTTTGCCGCGTTTGAAAATCTCGCAGGCGGCGAATTATCGGAATTATGATTACGTGCTGCTACAAAACCGCTCTTTGCGGTTTCAGGACGAATTTTTGGACCATTTGGCCGTGCCGCCAGCCAAACGCCTGCGCTGTTCCAAAAATATAGTGCATCAATTTGAACGGCTGATTGTGCCCGGTATGCCGATTTCCGAATGGAAAGTATCTCCCTGGGTGTGCGCCTGGTTGCGTTCGCTTTTTCCCGCAAACCCTTCGGGGCCGGAGAAAATTTATATTTCACGCCGCGAGGCGAAACGGCGGCGGCTGATTAATGAAGCCGAACTGGAGCGCGCACTTCAGGCGATGGGTTTTGTTTCCATCCAACCGGAGCAATTGAAGGTGGTTGAGCAGGCGAGGCTCTTCAGTTCGGCCAAATGCGTGGTGGGCGCCCATGGGGCGGGGCTGGCCAACATGGTATTCGCGCCGCCCAATGCGTTGCTCGTGGAATTATTTCACCCCGACACCGAACGCCGCCCTTGCTACCAACATCTGGCAGCGTCGGCGGGGCAGCGATACGCATCGGTCATCGGTCAGCGTACGCAGGCAGTGATGCCCGGTAGCGAAGATGACGCCGAATATAAAGTTGATACTTTGGCAGTGACCCGGGCGGTCGAGGAAAACGGCAAGTTAGACTAGGGAGAGTCAAATCGGTTTGCGGTAAGGGCATTCGCTCAAAACCAGACGCGATCTGAGGAACTATTTTTTAATAACTGATGGCGAAGGCCGTGCGGTTGGAGTCAGTCACGGCCCACAAATTAAGGGGGGAAACAGCTTGGGGAAATTTGATGAAGCGCGCGCTGCCGTCCGCCACGGCATAGTTGGAGCCGCCGGAACTGCCTGCGCCCAAAGCCCGGCTGCTCGTCAGGCCATTATTATCATGGCGGCCCTGCTCGGCGATGCCCGTGAAATCGTTGCCGCCATTTTCCAACAGGTCCATGTAGAAGTCCCCGGCATCATGGCGTTTTTCGCCAAAGACAACGGTGTCGCTCGGATGACTGATGGCGCTGTCTCGCGGACCGGAACCGACACCGGCGATGTCAGGTGATAATGTTCCCCAATCCGTCGTGTTAAACACGCCGGCAAAATAATCATTCCAGCCGTTGATCAAATAACTGCGCGGGGAGGCGTCAGCGACATTGTTTGAAGAAGATGAGCCGACCGTCTCCGGCGGGCCGGCTCCCAAGGCGATATCCGTCGGGCAAAGCAGGATTTTGGTGTTTCGAGCGTAGGTGTCGTACAACCGGTTTGGCCAGCGGTTGACCTCATCGCGCGGCGTATAATAGCCGTGGTTATCGGTAACGTACATTTGGTTGGCCAGCTCCAATTGCCGGAGGCTGTTCATGCATTGGATGCGCCGGCCGGTCTCCTGGGCGCGTTGCAACACGGGAAAGAGCATCGCCGCCAGAATGGCTATGATCGCGATGACGACCAGCAATTCAATCAGCGTGAAGGCTGACTTCTTTTTTGCCGGCGGTTGTTTAACGGTCCTCATGAAGGTTCAATTTCGGGTCCGACTACAGCATTTTGCTTTCCAATTATAGACATGGGCGAGGCTCAATTGTTCGATGCATTTGCCGGCGGAGTGCCAAAGTAAAAATCATGCTGCGCCTTCAACCTGCCCGCGGTGACCAACAACCGGTACCGGACTCCGGACTGCAGCGGCGCCGGTTCTGAGCCGGCCACGGCTGGGTCCATGCCCCCGATATTTTCACCATAGGAAAACATGTTGATGGAGTCGGAGCCATCGTCCGATACCAGATGCCAGAGGCAGGGAGTGTCCGGATTTTTTTTGAATTCATCGAGCGGGACGACTTTGACGTCGGTAAGCTCGTAGTAATCGCCCAGGCCGAAAGTCATGCGAACAGAATCCCGTCCGCCTTCAGGCCGGCTGGTGTGGGAAATCTGCATGACCCGCGGCTGGAACCAGTGGGTGAAGAAAACGAGGTAAATGCCGGCCAGCACTACTACGAATGAGATAAGAAAAATATTCTTTTTGCTCATAATTTGGACGGCACATATTTCGTTGATCCAACAAAACCGGCACGGCAACAACTGGACGGATGTTTACACTTTGTACTTTGTTCGATGCCCGATTGTCAATAAGTAGTGTCCGCTGGAAGGGAAAACGTGACAATTTTTATGTTACATTTGTAAGACCAAGGGGTATTTGGGAAAGATGCGGCGCATCGCTGGAAGAAACGCGGCGGCTCATGGGCAATTATACTTCAATGAATTACCTGAAAAGAGCCAGATGTTACCGTCTTTGCAGGCGAAAAACAGAATACCTAGGATGAACGTTCTATATAACGGCGTAATCACTATGGTATAGTTCAATTGCCATGCCCCGCCGTAAACGCCTATCCCTATTTGTTTTATTAGGTTTGCTGGCGTTGGCCTTTCCAACTTGTTCCCAGGCGCAGCCAGTCTTCAATGTCATGAACTATGGCGCGACTGGTAACGGCGCCAGTCTTGATAGCCCGGCAATCAATTCAGCTATTGCCGCGGCGGGTGCGGCAGGCGGCGGCGTCATTCTTTTTCCGGCGGGAAAATATTTTTGCGGGTCAATCCATCTGACGAACAACATCACGATGGACCTCAGCGCCAACGCCTTCATCATGGCGTCCAAAACAAACATGGATCCGCCGGAGGTGAACGTTTATTCCAACTACCAAGACTACGGCCACAGTTATTTTCATGACGCGCTTATCTGGGGCGAGAATCTAACGAACATTACTTTTGAAGGGTCGGGTGAAATCACCGGCAACGGCA
>DATJXK010000030.1:0-14972 GCA_035500235.1 Pseudomonadales bacterium
GGAAGTATTGAAACAATTTCGCACTCTGCGCGGCATCGCCGTGCCGCCGATGCTGCAAATCGCCCGCCCCGGGCGCGGCTTCCATTGCGGCGCTTCTCTTCCCATGCGCGCGCAACCGGGAAATTTTGAAAGCGATTACCTTGGCCGCCCGTTTGGCTGGAACCGCATACACGTCGTGGATGCCAGCGTCTTCTCTACTGTCCCGGCTACGACCATTACCTTTTCAGTGATGGCCAACGCCCATCGCATTGGTTCACAAACGGTGGATAAAGGTTAATGGAAAAATAAACGGCGGGGCGATAACGACACACGTTTTACGTTATCACACCCGCCGAAGCGCCCAGTTCTCATTGGGCAATTCCACTCTACTACTAAAGCCGCAAGCCGCAAGTGCTTTTCGGCAAAAAATTTAGTGACAGGTTGGTCGCAAAATCAGTGCTTTTTAGGAGCTCTCCCAACTTCTATCCGCTTTACTTTTATGCCCAATCCTTTGAAAAATGGCGCATGCCGATTCGCCGGACGCTTTCCTTTTTCTGGGCGCTGCTGTGGTTTTTCTTCACAGCCGGCTCCGCCATCGCCGCGGCTCCCTCCAATTTTCCATTTATCGTGGATTCCTGGAGCGTGGAGGATGGATTGCCCGATAACGAAGCCATAGCCGTCCTCCAGGCCAAAGACGGCTATCTCTGGATTGGCACGCTTCACGGCCTGATGCGCTTTGACGGTAATCAATTCACTACCTTCGATGAAATGAATACCCCGGGCCTCAGGAGCGATCGCGTCGTTTTCCTCTATGAAGACGATCAAACCAATCTCTGGATTGGCACCCAGTCCTTCGGCCTGGCCATGATTCAGGATGGAAAAATAAAAAGTTTTGCGACGGAAACCGCCGGGGTGGGCGCTGTGACCTTCGCCCGCCATGACATGGGCGGCCTGCTATTCTGTTCGGAAAATGGCATTGCGCTTTATCGCAATGGCAAAATGGATTTTTATCCCAATGCCGTTTCGCCGCAGTTGTTTTTCATGGCCAGGCACCTGCTCGTCCCCTCCCGCGATGGCGGCATGTGGCAACTGTCGGAGACTGTTCAAAAAGTAAACAATGCGCGGATTGTAAAAAACTTTGGTCCCTGCCCCTGGGGAAAAACCTCCATCGTCAAAGCCGCATGTGAAGACGCGGACGGAAATCTGATAGTGGGAACCCTGGGCGCCGGAGTCTTTTGGTTCCAGCCGGACGGGCATTACGTGCACATTTCCACAGCTGAAGGATTGTCCTCAGACGCGGTGCTTTCGCTGTGCATGGACGACGAAGGCGACCTTTGGGCAGGTACGGACGGCGGCGGTCTGAACCGCATCAAAAAGAAACTTTTTAATTCGTCGGAAAATTTTCATCCATGGGCGGCGCAATCCGTTTCCGAGGACGCCCGCGGCGGCCTGTGGACGGCCTTCAACGCGCGCTGTTTGTCCTATGGGATTTCCAATACCGTCCAGGACTTCAGCATCGGCCTGCTCTCCAATGCCTGGACGGTTCTCGTGGATGACCAGCAAAACGTCTGGGGTGGTACACGAAATGAAGGGCTTTTTTGGCTCCAAACGAATTCTTTTGTTCCCGCCCGGGGCGCACTAACCCTCGGCCTGGCAAATTTTGCCTTGTTCGAGAGCCGCGATGGACGCGTATGGGCAGGCTCTCAAAATGGTTTGGGCTGCTGGGATGGGCAGAACTGGAAATTGTTTACCACCAATAATGGCTTGTCGGGAAACGCTGTCCGTGCCATCGCCGAAGACAACGCCAGCAATTTGTGGGTTGGCACCGAAAACAGCGGCCTGGATTATTTCAGCAACGGAACCTTCGTTTCGTACCAAACCTCAAACGGTTTGCCCGGCAACGACATCTCCTGTCTCTATCTGGATGCCGATGGCGTCTTGTGGATCGGCACTTCAGGCCATGGCCTGGCACGATTCGAAAACGGCCAGTGGAAAAGTTTTTCCACGAAGGATGGCCTGGTTAGCGACAGCATCGGATACATCATCGGCGATGATCAAGGCTACCTGTGGATTGGTTCAAACCGCGGCCTGATGCGCATCCAAAGAAAATCGCTGGGTGACGGCGATGCCTTTTTCTGCCGCGTTTTCGGAATGGACGATGGCCTGCCTACCCGCGAATGTTCCAGCGGCTCACAACCAGCGGCTATCCGTGCACAGGATGGGCGATTATTGTTCCCTACTACCAAAGGACTGGTTTCGATCGCCCCTTCCTCGCTTAAGCCCGATCTTCGGCCCCCGCAAGTGCTCATCGAGTCGGTCTTTGCCGATAACGGACCCAATCAAAATAGTAACCAGCTCAATTCCGGCTGGAGCCCGGTGGCGACTGTTCCGCCCGGTGGCGGCCTCCTCGAAATTCATTACACCGCCCTGAATTTTTCCGCGCCCCAGGCCGTGCGTTTTAAATATCACCTGGAAGGCCGCCCGGCGGTTGAGGTAGGCAATACCCGTGTCGTCCGTTACACGGATTTGCCGCCGGGACATTACCGCTTCAATGTCACCGCCTGCAATGAAGACGGGACCTGGAACCCGGATGGCGCATGGCTCGACATCTATGTACTTCCCCATTTTTGGCAGACCAAAACATTTCAGCTTGTAGTCATTCTCGTCCTGTTGGCGGCGATCATCGGGACTGTTCGTTACATCTCGACCCAAAAATTGCACCGCGAATTGCAGGCGCTTAAACAAAAGGAAGTCCTCGAAGGCGAACGCGCGCGCATCGCCCGCGACCTGCATGACCAGCTCGGCGCCAATCTTACCCAGGTCGCCCTGCTCGGCGAATTAGCGGAAGCGGATAAAAATATTCCCGATGAAGTGGAATCGCACGCGCAGCAAATTTCCCAGACTGCCCGCGAAACCACGCGCTCGCTCGATGAAATCGTCTGGGCCGTTAACCCTTCCAACGACACCCTCGAAGGCCTGGCCAATTACGCCTGCAAATACGCCCAGGAATACGCTGCGCTGGCCGGCTTGCCCTGTCGCGTGGATTTTCCCGCGCAACTGCCCGCCACCCTTATTCCCCCGGAAGTGCGCCACAACGCCTTCCTCGCCTTCAAGGAAGCGGTCAATAACGTCATCAAGCACGCGCACGCCCGCGAAGTCTGGATTCGCCTGCGCCTGCAGTCCGGGCATTTCGTCCTGGAAGTCGAAGATAACGGCCGCGGACTGGATAAAGAAAAAATGAACCGGGGCCGGAACGGCCTGCGCAATATGCAGAAACGCCTGGCGGATATTGGCGGGGAATTTTCCATTTCCAGCGGCGCAAACGGTGGTACTTTGGTGCGGCTGACGGTGCCCCTTTCCGGGATGAACGCCAAAAACAAATCATAATCTAAAAATTATGCCGATTTCTGTTTCCATCGTCGAAGACAGCGAGAAATTGCGCGGGACGCTCGCCCGTGTCCTCAATCGCGCCGAAGGCTTCCGCTGTGTGAGCCAGTATCCCAGCGCTGAGGACGCCCTGAAAGATTTGCCGAACGCGAAGCCGGACGTCGTCCTTATGGACATTAACCTGCCCGGCATCAACGGCGTCGAATGCGTTCGCCAGTTGAAAAAAATTATGCCCCAGGTCCAGGTCATGATGCTGACCGTCTATGAGGACACGGAAAATATTTACGACGCCCTCACCGCCGGCGCGAGCGGTTACCTCCTCAAGCGCACCAGCGGCCCGGAATTGCTCGACGCCATTCGTGAAGTTAATCGCGGCGGTTCGCCCATGACCGCCCATATCGCCCGCAAAGTCGTCCAGTCCTTCCAAAGAAATGCTCCGGCGCAGCCCGCCGAAAATCTTTCCGAACGCGAACAGCAGGTGCTCGACCTCTTGAGCCAGGGATTGATGTACAAAGAGATCGCCGACAAACTCCAAATCAGTTACGAGACCGTTCACACCTACATCCGCCGCATCTACGAAAAACTCCAGGTCCGCACCCGCACCGAAGCCGTCGCCAAGTTCCTCAGGCAATAGTCGAAAAGTTGGAGTTCAAGCTTTAGCTTGTCCCCGGTTCGCTGGCCTGTGCAATCCTTGCGCATTAGATTGTGCAATAGTTGCATCCGCTTTTTTGTTCAAAAAAATTTATTCTAATTTTTTGAAATCTTTTTCGGAGGCATGCGTCCAATGAATCAAACGCGGGGAGAAAGGCAAAAAATGAAATCGATTATCTGTACCTATCCGGACTTCCGGTCGCTGCCCAAAGGCCTCAAGCAGATGCTGGTGATCTCGGAAAATTTATTTTTCGAAGAATCCCAAACGGCCTGGCTGAAAACCGAAAACACTGCCTCCGCCAAAAACCATTATTGGCAGCCACCACAAAACCATTTCCGAGTTTATGACCGGGTGGCCGCATAAGGATGCTCCGCGCGCGCGGGTTTTATTCCCAGCCCGCTTTCGCGGCAGCTTCGGCATCAATTTTCTTGAGGTCGGCGACCAGAAACTGTTGTTCATAGCTGGAACTTTTCGCAATCGCATCCAACAGCGCCGGCACCGCCGGCCTGGCTCGGCTTCCCCAGGCCGCCAGGGCGTCAGCCGTGGTGGAGCGAAAATTAATGTCGCGCCCACCAATCCCGTTGATATTTTCAATTAAGGCTGGCATCAATGAATCCAGTTGCGCGGTGTTGTCCGGCTCAATTTCAATCAGGGCAATGGCAGCGGTAGCCCGGACTTCCGCCTTTCGATCATGCAGTGCCGCCTGCAATGCCGGGACCGCCGTCCCGGCGCGCGGCCCAAATTTGCCCAGTGCCAGGCAGGCGCTCCACCGGGTTTGGAAATCAGTATCGCCCAGCGTTTCAATCAACGCTGGTACCACGGTTGCCTCATTCATGGCATTCTCTCCCAAAGACCGGGCCGCCAAAGTGCGAACGTATGGCGACGGATCCTTCAGGCAGGTTATCAATGCCTGGCTCACATCGTAATGAAGTAAAACTTTTGTCTGTAAATACATCGGCAAATTGCCCAAAGCCGAGGCTGCTTCACATCGTGCCCCGTCATCGATGTCCACGGCCCTTTCCGTGACCCCGGGCCGAATGGACACATACCCGATTCGCGGCTGGCCAATTCGATTGGTGGCCAAATTCATCAAGGCCGGGATGGCCTCCGGGCCGATTCTGTCCAAAGCAACGCCCACATACCCATTGCTGTAACCGCTCTCCAAAAGATTCACTAAATAGGGAATGGCGGGTTTGGCCTCCGGGCCAAGAATCTGGCAGGCAAGTACTGCATTGTGATGCATCGGGTCACTCATTTTTAGCATGCTGATAATCGTCGGTAGGCCTTTAACTCCAAAATGGCGCACCGCCGCCTCGGCTTCGTCGTTCGCCGTACCCGGATGCTGATCGTCCAGGTTCACCAGCCACTGTTTCAGCGTCTTGCCTCTGTAATATTCCGAGTAGTGCTCCATGGTTTTCACCGTCACCGTTGCCGTTCCGGCCATGAGTAAAATTCCAACGCCGACCGCTACCGCCGTGTTCATTTTTGTCCACGCCATAATTTTCAACGCTCCTTTCGCCAGGGTTAAAGTGGAAGCCGAAGCCGCCGCGCCTTTCGCGACCGCCGCCACAGAAATCGTTTTTGCCAGGCCCGTCGGCGCCGCTTGTACGGAATTCGCCGAAATCACCCCGGCAATGATCGCCGTCGTCGAAGCCACCCCGCGCTTTGCGAAAAATTTCCTCAATTTTTCCAGCGCCCGGCCCACGCGCTTCTGTGCCGTGTTCTCTTCCAGCCCCAAAAAGCGTCCCACGTCGGCCATGCTTTTGTTTTGAAAATACCGCAACACCAGCGCATCCCGTTCGTTTGCGCCCAGACAGGCCATGGCTTTGTCGAGTTGCGGGGAAAGTTCCAGCCAGAGTGTGTCGTTCGCGGGTTCTTCCAGGGTTGATTGCATGAAGGCCTCCTGTTCGCGGCGGATGCGGCTCATTTCCGCCCGTTGAAAATTGGCCGCCGTCAGCCGCGCCGTCTGGTAGAGCCAGCCCGGCAAAACCGTTTTGCCGCTCAGCCCGCCCGCCTTGCGCGCCAAAATGATAAACACCGCCTGCGTGATGTCCTGTGCCTGCTGCGGGTTGGCCGTGTGCCGCCGGGCGACCGAATGGACGAGGGCGACATATCTCTCCACCAGCGCCGCAAAGGCCGCTTCAGAATCATTCCGGGCGAATCGCTCTAGCAACTCGGCATCAGGCACATCAGTCATTCACTGATTATATGTGTGCCGCTCCGAAAATCTGACAGGGTATTTTTTCGGTTTTCGCACCCGCTATTCCGCCACGTTTGAAAGCTGCCATGGTTTCCCGATGACTTTGAATCCGGGATCGTTGTATTGATGATGCGGCCCTTCGAAATCTTTCGGCGAATGTTCGCCCAGGACCTTTCCCCATGTCCAAACCTCGCCATCCTGTGTCAGAACGATGCCGATGTTATCTCCGCCTGCGCTATATGAGACAATGCTTTTCGGCGCATCTATTTTCCGGAACACGACGGGTTGATATTGAGAGTCAGGTTTGATGATGCGATGGTCTGAAGCGTCCATCGCCCAAAGCGAACCGTCGCGTTTCATCAAAAGCGCGTAGAAACCTCCTGAGGAGGCGCAGGACTGCCAGTCATTGTCTGTCCCTACCTGCATCGGCGTTGCAATCATGTTGGTGCTTGCCCCGGTATAATAATGTGCCTCCCGCCCCCAGCTCCAAAGCGTCCCATCCGCCTTGATCGCAAAAATCGTGAAATAACCAAAACAAACATCTGTCCAGTTCGTATCCGGCGATATGCGCGTGGGAACTTTGAATTGCTTTATATCTTCGTTATCGCCGGTGAGCGAACCCCAAAACCATAGGCTTCCGTCCGATTGCAATCCCACCGTTTGAATGTCTCCTGACCAAACTTTGGCCCAGTTGGTTGAAGTTCCTACCTGGATTGCTTTGGCTGTGTTCTTAATATTTCCAACGCCTAATTGCCCGGCCCAATTATTGCCCCAGGCCCATAGCGTACCATCGCTCTTGATTCCAAAGCTGCTCGCGTCGGCCACGGATGCCCAGACCCAATCATTTCCAGGAATGGACCTTACGGGTGTAGGCCGTGTAATTTTTGTCCCGTCACCCAACTGGTAATAAGGGTTTCCTCCCCATGCCCACAACGTGCCATCCGATTTGATCGCCAAACTGCTATAAGTTCCCGACGAAACAAACTTCCAGTCATTGTCCTTTCCAATCTGGTGCAGCGACGTTGCCTTTTTGGTATTGGCCAGGCCCAGCACCGGCCATCCCAGCGGCTCCTCGCCCCAGCTCCACAGGCTGCCGTCCGAAGCCAGGATCACTCCGTAGCCGGAAGCTTTGCCCATCACCGGCGGGACGTCGCCCGTCGGCAATTTCAGCCGCCCGGTTTGTCGTGGCGGGCTATGTCGGACGTGCTCCACGATTACCACCGCCCCAACGGCTCCCAGCAACAGGATCACGCCTGTCGCCACCACTGTTTTTGCTTTAGTCCATGCCATAATTTTCAATGCTCCTTTCGCGAGGGTTAAAGTGGATGCCGAAGCCGCCGCGCTTTTGGCCACAGCGACTGCTGAAATTGTTTTGGCCAGGCCAGCCGGTACCGCCTGCACAGAATTGGCCGAAATTGCCCCGGCTATCCCCGCCGCCGTCGAATTGACGCCGCGCTTCGCAAAAAATTTCCGCAGCTTTTCCAGCGCCCGGCTCACGCGTTTCTTTGCCGCCTCTTCATTCAACCGCATCGCCTGCGCGATTTCCGCCGCGCTCTTGTTTTCAAAATAGCGCAGCGCCACCGCGTTCCGGTCCGCGTCCCCGAGCGACGCCATCGCCTCGTCCAGTAGCGGCGCCAGTTCTTCCCAAATGACGGGTGACGGTTCATTCAAGGTAGCTTGCATGGTGGCCTCCTGTTCACGTTGCGCCCGGCGCATGGCGGCCCGGATTTGCGCGTTCGCCGCGTAACGCGTAGCTGTCAGCAGCCAGCCGGACAGGATGGTTTTATCGGACAGCCCCCCGGCTTTGCGTGCGAGGATGATAAAAACCGCCTGCGTCACGTCCTCTGCCAGGTGCGCATCGCGCAACTGCCGCAGCGCCGCCGAATAAACCAGTCCCACGTGGCGTTCCACGAGCGTGGTAAAAGCAGCTTCCGATTGTTCCCGCGCAAAATCGCGCAGCAAATCCATGTCCTGCATTGGTGACATTCACCCATAAACGCCCGCCAAAGGCAAAACGGGACAAAGAAAATTTAAACTATTGGTGATGAGACGTTTATGGTGGTTTAATTTTTTTAACCCTCGTAACCAGTATTGGTGACATGCGGGGCAGGGGGCTTCTGCTAGATTGGTTGCGTTGTTGATAGCAGATCGGTGTTGGTGAGTTGTTGCACCACACTGAAGTAATTTTGCAGTAGCGCAGGTGAGCGCTTAGTTCTCATTGGGAGCCGGAGTAGTGCCCGGCTCCTTTTTTATTTCCTTTGCGGCTTCTCCTTTAAATACATTGGCAGCTTAATTGGGCCTAATCCTCCTCGTCGTCGTCCTCGTAATCGAATCTTAATTTTCGCGTATTTAGGGTATTTCGTGGTTAATGAATTTTCAATTCCCTGCCGCCGCCGCCACAAACTCTTTCACCGCTGTGGTCTCTTCCTTCCACGTCGCCCCCACCGTCAACGGCTCCGGCGCCGGATCCAGCGGAACCAATTTTACCCGCGGCCCGGCCATGCCCTGGACGCATTCAGGCACCAGCGCAAAACCCCGGCCCGATTCCACTGCCGCGATAATGCTGATAATCCCGTCATGCTCCTCGGCAATGCGTGGCATGCGTGTGCCCGCGAACAATTCCGCAAAAAGCTCGTGGGACTCGGGATACTCTTCCCGGCTGTACGCGATCAGCGGTTCGCCCGACAACTGTTCCAGGCTCACCGTTTTGGATTTGGCCAGCGGGTGCTTGGGCGCGAGCGCCGCGCAGATCGGATAACGCGCCAGTTCCCGGAACGAAAGCCCGCGCAACATCCGGCGCGGCGCGCGGATGGTCAGCACCACGTGCAGTTTTCCGGAGCGCAACCCGGAAAACATTTCTTCCGTGGATAAATCATGCAGCGAAACGCGTGTCCTTGGAAATTTTTCCTGGAACGCCCGCAACGCCCGCGGCAAAATCTGGATCGTCAGCGACGGCGCGTATCCCACGTGAAGTTCTCCGCCCACCCCATTCGCGACGGCCCGCGCATTTTTTACCGCGTCATCCACCCGCTGCAAAACCGCGCGCGCTTCGTCCAGAAATTTCCGGCCCGCTTCCGTTAGTTTCAGCGCCTTCGCGCTGCGCTCAAAAAGTTGCACACCGATTTCCTCTTCGAGGTCATGGATTTGGCGGCTGATGCCCGGCTGCGAGACGTGCAGCTTCAACGCCGCGCGCGAAACATTTTCCTGCTCGGCTACGGCGATGAAGTAACGGAGGTGACGCAGTTCCATTGCGCGGCCAGCATAATGCAGGCGCAAGCTGATGAATAGCGCTGAATGAGCCGGTTACGGCGACAGCGTGACTGATTGTGTCCTTGTCCGATACGCCAGCCCGCTGGCAGTCTGGACAATGGCGTAGAAGGGATGCAGCCCAGCCCACAAATTGGTCCCGGCTACCGTGAAAACGGCAATCGATGAGTTGCTGGCCGTGCCCAGCGCCCCGCCCGTGCTGTACAAAGTAATTTGGCTGACGTTGTTCGTGTTGGCGGTGACTTTAATATGATAAGTGCCTTCCGAGGGAGCGGCATTGGTCAAATCGAGCAACGTCATCGTCGCGCTTAAGGGAGTATTTTGGATTTGGACCGGGACGCTCACCTGCGTTTCTGTTCGCACGTTACTGCCTTCGTACGCCACCGCCGTCAACGTATGATAACCATCAGGGAAGTTCGTCGAGGCCAGCGGGAATGTCAGGGCTATGCGGGACGCACCTGCGGTGACGTACAGATGATTTCGCGGCTCGAGGTCGGACAAATTTTGCGTCAGCGTGCCTTGCGGCGTAGTCATTAAGATCGCGTACGTCTGGGGTTGGGCGAGAATTTGGGCAGCCTGCCCGCCCGGGCTGCGGGCGTACACATTAAAGGTGGCCCAGGTTGCGTTCACGATAAAATCTCCGACCATCACGCCATCGCTGCCTTGGAGGGCGGCATTAGTATTAATCGCGTTGCACAACTGGCTGGCGAGGGCAACGGAATTGGTCCCTAACTGGTTGGTCACCCCCACGACCACGACCTGCCCATTGGTTTTAGTAAACGTAAATTGAATCCATGCGCTGGTGGAAGGCTTGTTGCTGAGCACTTCGTAACCCTGAAAACCATACGCTTGCGATGGCATGAACGCCGGTTGTACCGCGTTTAGAAACGTCGAGAGGTTGTTGCCACTGCCGGCGGTGCTGGCCACGGTCGTTTGAACTTGTCCGAAAGCAAAATTAGTGGTCAGCAATGTCCATTGGCTTTGGTTGGTGGAAACCTCCACCGTATAAGGAAGCATTGCGCTGTTCACGCGAATCAACGTGAGATTCGTCGCCATATGGAGCAGCGTGAAAGCCGGCGGTGGCGGGTCCGCCAGGAATGCCCGATAATAGCGCCCGGACAAGTTCACGGCGCCGGTATCAACAAAATTCGTCGTGCCTCCCAATTGGTTCGTGAAGATTGAAACCCAGTGAACCAGGTCCGTGGTTACCTGGACCGCACACGGCTGGCCGGGTATGCTGGTCACCTGCATTTGCACTGCCCCCGCTCCAGCTTTGACGGGCGGCGATAATTGGGGAGGTTGATTCGGTATCGTCCACGAGATCTGATAAAACCGCTCCGGATAATTTGTTGAACCCGGGTCCGTGAAATTCAGCAAGCCGGCGACAGTGTTTGTGTAAATAGGTTCCCATGTCGTTAAATTGGTCGATGCCAAAATGTAATACGTTTGTGTCGTCGGGATGCCCACCTGCATGGTAAAGGCGCCGTTTTTATTGGGAAGGCCGGGGGTCATCTGCGGCGGAAACGAATCCGGGAGGTAGCTGGCGCTGTAAACCAGGCCTGGAGTATTCGTCGGCGTGTTATCATCCACGTAAAACGGAGCCGCAGCGGGATTGGTCGCGAGGGACTGGAGTTGAACACGATCGCCATAGGCCGTGGCCTTTATCTGCGTGGCATTGGTTGCGGCATTAATCCGCACAGCCAGGCCAGTCGCAATAGTGCTTAACGTCGCATTCGTCGGCACCGTATACGTGACGGGATAACCGTTTAAGTTCGCCGTCAATTGATTGCCTGGGCACGGGACGAGATTCGTCAGGGTGCTGAAATACACACCATCCACAAACAAATCAATCTGTTGCAGCGGACGTTTGCTATCGTGCGCCGTAAACTGTACGGAAAGATTGGTGGTTCCACTCAACACCGCATTGACCAGGTTGGTGCTCCATTGCCCGTTGCCGGGCCGGGCAAAGGGCGCCGCCAGTGGCTCACCTGCGATCAGCCCCAGGTAAGGCACATTGAGACTTTGATAATAACTTTCGGCCAAACTGAAACCGCGGGCTTGAAAAAAGTAAACCAGGGGATTGGGAAACTTCTGCGTGTCGGCCAGTGGTTCAGCCACAGTGCCATAACTGCCCGCTGCGCCGTTCGTTGTAAATGCCAGCAGGCTGGTTTGGCCGCTGTTCCCAAAAATAATTCCGCCGTAGGATGTCAAACTATCCGCGATGGATCCGGGGACTAATAACCCCGGCGGAACGCTATAATTTGCCAGCCCGGTTTCGTATCCCCCGCAGGTGCCTGGCCACCAGACCGAATCCGAGTTCGTCCGCATAATGGTGGAAACGCCCAACAGGTTCACGTTGAAAATAGCATTGTCAAAATAGATGTACCGGATGTTGCGCGCGGTGTCGGAAGTCTTGTCCAGGACTACGGGCTGTTGGGGAAACGTCCCGTCACTGGCTACCCCCTGGTCCACCAATCGCTCCGCTTCGGTGAGCGAATTGCCCGTGATCATGGTCGTCAGGAACGAATAGCCCGGTGAGCCCACGGGCGTAGTCTGGCCGAAAATCCCCTCGCTGCAGGCATAACTGTTGGTCATGCCCAAAGGATCGGTCCCATTGCCCAGCCTTAAACCATAAAACAAAGCCGACGTCGTGCCATTCACCGTCGTGCCGTCGCTCGTCTGGAAGGGGATATCCATCGAGAGAACAACATAATAAATCTGGTTCGTCAGTGCCCGGCTCGTGAGCATGTTCAACAGGGGCGTCACCAGGCTGGTTTGGAGATCATTACTTGCCCACAAGGTATTGGTGCCAGTCCAATTGATGTATAAGACATTTTGCGGCGGTATTTGGCGCTGCTGGCAATAGTAATTGCCCAATTCGCAGGAGTTGGAACTGGCCTGGTTGATGATGACTACCGTATTTAAACCGCTGCCGCCGGCATGAAGCTTGAATGCCCAGCCGCAAACCAGAAGAATCGTCCCCAAAATCCCCCAATAGTGAAGACGGCTGCCCATAAAATTCAGCCCGTATTAGTGGGGATAGGTTTGCCGCCGGGTGATGATACCTTCATAAGTCTACATTAACAAATCCCCGGGGAAAAAAGAAGGCCGGAATTAACCGGCCTTGTAAGTATCACTATTATTTATCCGGCCAAATTCCAGCGCTTAAGCTGACCGGCGGCGAGCCATTACCAGTGCGCCCAAGCCCATTGCAATCAGGGCGATAGTTGAGGGTTCGGGCGTCGGCACGATGGACATATTTTGGTCTTGCAGGACATTCCACACATTGCCTGCATTACCGCCAAACGGCGAAACCGTGCTGTTCCATTCCAGTGCCCAAGCCGCATCGGCCGGTCCGTAAGCAGTAGTGCCATTTAACTGGCTTCCAGAAGTCACATCATTCATGACGCTAGTGGGTGCTCCCGCTTCGGCGAAGTTTGCGTAGGGTTGATTGATTGATTCCTGGATGCCATTACCCCCTACCATCGTTGTTTGTTGGATAAACGTATATCCCCCTGACAACGACCCGCCAATCGAGACAGTGTTCACATTATTTTGCAATAAATTGAAATGCCCGTACTGGTAGAAATTTACACCAATATTAGCTCCCGAAAGGTTTAAAACATTAACGGTTTCAAACAAATCAGCGCCGCCAGTACCGCTGCCGGTGCCTTCCAGCGAGTAGATAACCTGTACCGCCATCGTAGAGTTCTGGTAAGTCGCGGTAAAGCCGTTGGCACTCACTCCGCTGAGAGATGCTGCGCCGAGCTGGTTAATGGGTTGAACCCCGCTCCAACCGGAACCCGTGTTGACCGAATACCAGAACCATTGCTGATCCAACTGGCTCACGCCAGGATCATTGTCCACCATCCAGCTATTCATGCCCAGCGTGCCGGTGCCCGTGCCGCCCAGATTAAAGCTGGCTGAGGATCCGCCGTTGCTCAGCGTTTGGTTTTGAGCCTGGCCCTGGCTGGTAAAAGCAAGCACGCCAAAGGCTGCCAATGATAAATTAAATGCCAATCGCCCCCTGGTTCCCTCGAAGAATGTTTCTTTTTTCATAAATTAACTGTTTGGGCTGTGAACTCTGAAACTAACAGGATTGTAAACAAAATATAGGGTTTTTATTACTTTTTGAAAAATGTCAATCCGCGCCGGCGCAGCAGGGCAAGGCCGGCGATGCCGGAAACTAACAGCGCCATGGATGAGGGCTCGGGCACGTTCTGAATTTCACTAATGCTGAGCCCGGCGTTGGCTGCCAGGGTCACCTGAAACTCATAGCCATACTGCACACTGCCGGTAGCGCTCAAAGGGTGGCCGGAGAAATTCGGAGCCGGGTTGCCGCTGGCAAGGCCCAGATTATCATTCCCCGCCGCCTGGAAGACGGGAACAGTTGATCCCAAGCCGATTCCGCTGAGCGACCCGGTCATCATATACCCGCCGCCAGTTTGCGTGACAGTAAAGGGAGTGGCCGTCCCCAGAAACTGAACGTTTTGGCCGGTAGAAATACCCCCGAGTGTAAAATCTGATAACTGATAGAATTGCAACGTTTGAGTAGTGCTCGAAACGTTTTGGATGGTAATTGTGGTGGCCAGGGAAGCTCCGCTGCCTTGCTGGGCAAGTTGATATTGGGTCTTCAGGCTGAGCGTCGAATTGGCGTATGACGTGGACACATTCGTGTTAAGGAGCACGCCGCCAAAGCTCGAACCGCCGAATACGGGCGAAGAAGGCGCGGAAATTTGGCTCAGCGGATATACCACTCCCGCCAGGCTGTAAAAAAACGATTGATTGACTAATTGATTTACCCCGCCAACGGTCCAGCCCGTAACCCCGGTATTCAAATTGACTTGCAGGGAGCTGTTCGCAACGGAAATCGTGGTTTGGGCCTGGCTTTGAATAACCGAAGCGGCGAGCAGAACTGCTATGACGCTGCTCTGAAGCATCCAACCTGACAGGGTTTTATGGGTTTTCTTCATTGCTTCAATTGGTTTTCGAATCACTGAGTTTTTTATGATTCACTTCTTTTTTACGTGAAACATCCCGTGTTCACATCCACGCCTCTGCTGTAACTCCATATGCTATCATAACCATTAAAAAATCAAGATAAATCGACAGGTTTCTTTGTGTTTATTGAGGACATAGGATCCTCCATTCCTCAAAAACACAAACTCTTGTGGTTGAAGCCGCTGTTAAGTTGTTCACAGGAGACTTTTCCTTTTCAAACCTTTTTTAGGACGTTAAAACGAAAAAAAATCTCTCCTTTGGATCGGTCGTGGAAGAAAAAATAGCCGAAAATTCTCTACTGATACCCAGGCGGGCCGGCAGGGGCAAAAAAGCCCGAAAACAATGACCTAACCGTTCCCGTTTTTCCGCCGGTATAATGCCCAAAGGCCCACTAATCCAGTCGCCACGATGCCCAGGGGCGCCGGTTCAGGCACGGCTTGCAGGAGGATTTGGTAATCGTCCGGATGCAGAAAATCAATGGTGAGC
>DATJXK010000031.1:0-10142 GCA_035500235.1 Pseudomonadales bacterium
TTTCCATCGAACTGCCCGGTGCCTCGGCAAAACAGATCACCAAATTTGACCAACGCATCGATTTCGCCCGAGGGTCGGTCATCATTGAACTTCAAACCGCCGAAGGAAACGTAAAGATCGAAGTGGCCGGTGATATGGAGCAAGACAACCTGATCGTCTCAGTGAAAAGTACGCTTAAGGCGAGCCCGCCTGCCTTGATTCGCTACGAAAACTGGCGTGATTCCATGGTGATAAAAGATGGGGAAGGGATGCTCACGGGAGATGAGGCGGCTGACGTCGCTAACGTTCGGGGGCCAAAAGCTCAATCAATGAGCCTGGCGGTGCAAATTGGATGCAGAAATGGAAGCAATTACCAAACGGCCTCGGATAAAAATACCGGTACCATTACGGTTCCCGCTTCTGCGCTGCAGGATTTTACAGTAATCATTTCTGCAAAATGTGCCCACGGAAAGCCACCAGCGGAGGCGGCGGCTCATTCCTGGAACGCGACGGCTGCCGTTGCTCCCGAACAACTTGAGGAAACAAGGTTGGCATGGTGGAAAGATTTTTGGGCCCGTTCGTGGCTGGATATCACCGGGCCGGAGGCTGATTACCTGACCAGGTTGTGGTTCACCACGCTCTATTCCTATGCGTGCCTGGGAGAGGGCCCGGTGGTGCCAAAGTTCAATGGCGGCCCGGGGCTTATTCTAAAAGATGCGCGTTCCTGGGGGAGTGGATATTGGTGGCAAAATCAGCGGGAAATAAGTTTCTGGCCGATGACAGCAGCCGGGCATCCTGAATTTACCTGCACAGCGATCCTGTTCTTTAACCAGGCCTACGATGTCTGCCTGAAAAATGCGGCACATTATGACATGGACGGAGTTCTCTTCCTGGAAGGCAACAACCCTGCCGATTGGGCGGCTCCTTTCGGGGAAAAGTATCCGCTGGTAGAATTTCCAACGGAAACATTTGATACCAATCGAATCAATCCTGCGGGGGCGTTGCAAAATAGAGAGGCTCGCAAGGCAGGATACAATGGTCTTAATTTCTCGGCCGGCCTTGAATTTACGAAGGCACTTTTTGATTACGTCCAATACCAGGGGGATAGTGAAATATTGCAGAAGATTGCAGCCCCCTGGCTGAAAGGAGAAACGCTCATGTGCCTCAGCCTGCTAACCAAAACGGAAGATGGCCAGTATCACATTCAATGCGCCGATGCTACCGAACAATGGTGGAAAGTGAACGATCCGGCTCCACTGGTTGCCGGTGTTCGTTATGTGCTTGGAATGACAGTGCAGCATGGAAAGGAACTGGGATTTGAAGATGCGTTGGTTTCAACTGCCCGGGAAAGATTGGAAAAGCTGGTTCCGCTTCCAACGGTTTCAGCATGGAACTATAAAACAAACAAGCCGGGCAATTTCTGGATGTGTCCGGCTGAAGATATTATTCCTGGTGACACTTTACTCGCTCCCTTCGCGATGGCCCCGGACATTGAAGCACATAATGGAGAGAACCCGGAATTGTATGCGGTTTTTCCCTATGCCCAAGTGGATCTGAACAGCCCGCCGGATGACCTGGAGAGAGGCAAGGAGACATTCAGGCACCGGTTTTTCAAAAACAATGCGGGCTGGAGCCAATGCCCTGTCCAAGCGGCCCGGCTGGGGCTGCCGGATACAATGGAAATCATCCTGGAACACGCCAAAAAACAACAAAGATGGCCATACGGAGGATGGAATTCGCCGGCGGCTCCTCTTTACCAGGGAAGCAGTGTGGTCGAATGTCCTTTTTTTGACGCAGCGGGAGTGAACATGACTGCCGTGCAGGAATCGCTGCTCCAAAGCCACCCTGGCATTGATGGTTCAGAATTATTCGGCTCCGGCAAAATACGTCTCCTTCCCGCAGTAAATAAAAATTGGTCGGGACAATTTTTGTTGCATGCGCGGGGTGGATTTATCGTTACGGTTAAGTTTACCAGCGGGAAAGTGGACGCCGCCCGATTCGAGGCCACGCGCAAGGCCGTGCTGCAAATTGTCAATCCGTTTGAAAAAACCTCTGTCTGGCTTGATGGCAAACTTTCCACTGTGACTGAAAGGGAAATATCCCTGGACGTAAAATCCGGGCAACAAGTCACGATCGCCGCAGCGCAATAGGGGACTCAAAAGCGCCTGAACGGCTTCGGGTTCAGGAAGGTGCTAGAATTCAGTTTCGTCATAGCCTGGTTTTGGTTAGAAAAATCGAAAATTCGATTTGTTTTTTCAGCGTGACCCTCTAACTTTCCTGCACGTCTCAAAAACGATGAAGCCGACCAAACCGCCTGGCGTTTCAAAGCCTAATCAACTGGGGGCCTTGCACCACATCCGGCGCAACGTCTTATTGCTTTTGGGTTCTCATGGTTATGCACTGCGCAATGGGATTGCCCGTTATGCCCGGGAAGCTTCCTGGATATTCGATGACACCTACACCAGCATCGGGCTCGTGCCGAAGTGGTGGCAAGGCGATGGCATCCTGGCTTTAATCACCAATCCGAGGGATGCCCTGGCCCAGCGACACTTTCCTAATGTTCCTTTGGTGGATTTTTCCAAGGGGTGGATTGCCAATTCAATGCCACCCAAGTATCGAACCGCCGGGATTGGCCGGCCGCGCGTTTTGCAGGATAACAAGATGATTGGCCGCCTGGCGGCGGAACATTTCATCGAGAGAGGATTTAAACACATCGCGTTGTTTAATGGCGGCGATTACTGGATGGAGCGTGAGCGGCTGCCCGTTTTTCAGAAAGCCGTCGAGTCAGCGGGCGCGCAGTTTCACGAAATTAAATACTACGCTCACCTTCCATTTGGAAAACATCAGGGACCGTTGACGGATCATCCTTTGGCGCACAAATGGCTGGTGAAAACATTGCGAAGTTTGCCCAAACCACTCGGCGTGGCAACGCATGCAGACTCGGTGGCCGTACGGGTGATGCGTGCCTGCGACGATGGAAAATTAACGGTGCCTGAGGAGATTGCCATTCTCGGCTGCCACAACGACCCGTTCATCTGTGATTTTGCCCCGGTGCCACTCTCCAGCATCGATGACAACCTGGAGCGCATCGGTTATGAGGGCGCAAAGTTACTCGGCCAGATCATGAGCGGCAAACGGATCAAGACGGAGCCCATCCTGATTCCCCCCAAAGGCATTGTTACCCGGATGAGCACCAACGTCCTGGCCGTGCCTGACCCAAAAATCGCCCGGGCGGTGAGATTTATCTTTGAGCATTTTCCGGAAATCAATATTGGCGTGCCGGAAATTGCAGCGGCTTCCGGTTTGTCGCGGAGCGCTTTGGACCGGGCCTTTTTTAAGTTTTTAGGTCGCAGCCCGGCCCAGGAACTTCTCAAAGTGCGGGTGGAACATGCCAAGAAACTGTTGCTGGAATCCGACCTGAAAGCCCATGAGATCGCTGCCCAGACAGGATTTAGCAACATTGTCCATTTTTCACAGGCTTTCCACCGTATTGTCGGAGAAAGACCGAGCTATTTCCGCCGACAGGTCCGCAAGTGAGTTAATCCGGCCCGCTTCTTATTTTGACGGCGCGGAATTCAAGCGCCGAAAAACAATAAATGGAATCTAAAAAACCATAATGAAATATACGCCGGGAAAGTAGTTTAATAAGAGGATAAAGACATTTCCTGGAACATAATCTAAATGTATTTCCTGCACATATCGAAATTGCCCGGGTTGAAACGGGCTATCAGTGTGCAATTGATGGCGGTACTTTGTTTGGTTTTTCTCGCAGACATCCCTGGCGCGGCCTCTGCCTCTCCCTTGACCTACTATGTCAGTCCCGACGGCAATGACCATAATCCAGGTACTTTCCAAAAGCCTTTTGCGACTCTGTGGCAAGCCCGGGAAGCGGTGCGAGCCAGCAAGCTTGATGGCAGGACCGTTTCTGTGGTTATTCGCGCGGGAGTTTATTCACTGACAAACTCCCTGGAATTCAATGAGACCGATTCCGGCACGTCGCAGGCGCCGGTTACCTGGAAGGTTTTTCCGGGAGAAACGGTTCGGATTACCGGCGGCCAGCGCATCTCCCCGGACGTTATTCAGCCAGTGACTGATGAGGAAATTTTAAACCGGGTCATTAACCCGGCGGCCAGGAAAAATTTGAGGCAAATCGACCTTGCCGCCCTCGGTATTAAGGACTATGGCGAGGTCGGGCCGCGAGGGTTTGGGCGACCGGATATGCCGGCTCCCCTGGAATTGTTCATTGATGGGCAGCCCATGCCGATTGCGCGCTGGCCGAATCCGAATCAACCCTTAATTCCCATGGGCAAAGTGCTGGATACGGGTTCGATCCCTCGTGACGGAGAGAAGCCCATTCGAGGGGGGCGTTTTATTGTGCCTACCGACCGCCCCCGATTGTGGTTGAAGGCAAATGACATTTGGATTTCCGGGTTTTTCCATACCGGTTACGCGGACGATACGGTTGGTCTCGCCAGCATCACAAATTCGTCTCGCGGCTTTATTTTGAGTACGGTTCAATCCCATCTCTATGGCTTTATGTCCGGCAAACCGTGGAACACCTGGTATGCTTTGAACTTATTGGAGGAAATTGATTTGCCGGGTGAATATGCCATCGACCGGCAAGCCGGCAAACTCTATTTCCTTCCGCCGAAAGATGTGGATCCTCGAAAAGCAGAGGTGATGGTTTCCACACTGAGCCAACCTCTGTTTGCTCTCAAAGGAGTTTCCTATATTCGCTTTGAAGGAATGACTTTTGAATGTTCCCGGGGAATGGGGATTTCGATTGAAGACGGGCAGGATTGTGTCGTCTCATCCTGTGTTTTTCGAGACCTGGGAACCATTGGTGTTTGCCTGGGGAGTGGAATTGATCCAGCGACGGGTCATCCGATCAGCGGCCAGCTTGGCGATTTAAACGGATATCTTTACGCGCACCCGGATTTCAACCGCCATGCGGGTAGCGACCACCGGATTGAGAATTGCTCTTTTTACAATCTTGGCACAGGAGGCATAAGCCTGGGTGGAGGCGACCGCAAGACGCTTTCCGCCGGTAACAACATCGTATCTAATTGTGTGATTCACACATTTAACCGCTGGAACCGTTCTTACAAAGCTGGCGTTAACATTGACGGGGTGGGGAACCGGATCCAACACTGCCTGATTTACGATGCTCCGGGTGCGGCCATTTATCTTCACGGCAACAATCATGTGATTGAGAACAACGAAATTCACGACGTGATGCTGACGGGTGATGATATGGGAGCTATTTACATGGGCCGCGATCCATCAGAATTCGGAAATATCATGCGCGATAATTACTTTCATGACATCGGTTTTGGGAGGAAGGAAAGAGCCTGGGCGATATATTACGACGATGGGGCCTGCGGCAGTGAAGCGTTTGGAAACATTTTTGTTCGCGCTGGCTCGGATGGCACTTTCATCATCGGCGGCGGAAAATACAATAAAGTTCACGACAATATTTTTGTAGATTGCAACTCGGCTGTTTACATGGACAACCGGTTGCAAAACTGGGCGAAGAAGTCGCTGGCCAAAGGAGGACTTTTCGAGCAGCGGCTAAATCTAATGAAGATTGAACAGCCTCCCTTCAGTACGCAGTATCCCGAATTGGCCAGGTATTGGCAGGATAAACCGGCGGTTCCCGCGGATCCGGTTTATCGAAATCTGCTGGTTGACTGCAAACGACTGGTTGATGGCAAACGCAAATGGGGACCGTTTCAAGATAACCTGGAAGTGCGTGCCGATCCCGGGTTTGTTGACATGGCCAAAGGCGATTACCAACTGAAACCCGATGCGCTGGCCTTCCAGAAGATTCCCGGCTTTAGCCCCGGTGATTTTTCACAAATGGGGATCGTTCAACCTGTGTCATCGAGATAATTATAAAAAATTAAAAATTAATAATATGAACCGTCGTCAATTTATCGCACGAAGCGCGCTTTTTACCGGGGCAAGCATAAGCCTGCCGGCGTTATCAGCTTTCTCCGCCCAGACCGACCTGGTGACTACAGCGCAAACTTATGAATTTGCGCCATCCGGTCATTTTAAAGTCACCTATTATGGTCATTTTGCAGAACTGCCAGTGGGAACGGTTAAGCCGGAAGGCTGGATAAAAGCCTGGCTTGAGCGCCAGGCGGATGGCTTATCAGGTCATCCTGAAAACATGGCTTACCCTTATGACACCTGCATGTACAGCGGTAAAATCCCACCACCGTCTGTTCCCCATGGTGAAGCGTGGTGGCCATGCGAGCAATCAGGTTATTTTATTGATGGCACTACCCGGTTAAACCATTTGATTGATAATCCCAAAGCCCGGCAGATCCCTGAGGCCAGTTTGGAATATATTCTTGCTCATTCGGGGCAGGGCAAGCTCGGCGAATCTGTTTGGCCCTGGCCAAACACGGTGATCGGCCGCGCGTTGCTGGCCGAATATAGTGCGACGGCTAACATTAAAATTGCGCTCACTTTAAATGAGTGCCTTGCGGGCAGTTGGGATTTTAAAGGCCGCGACGGCTTTCCCTTCGAAGAAGCACTTTACCTTTATGGGATTAGCGGCAATCCAAATCTGCTTGAGCATGCGAGGCAGTCATATAATCAATATTTTAAAAACGATCCGACATCGTTTTCTTATGTTGATAAAATTCGTGGAAATGATCCGCTGAGGTCGCATGGTTGCACAGCGGCGGAGCAACTCAAGTTACTGCCGCTAATGTATTGTTACACTGGCGACCCGGAAGCGTTGGAACTGGCAGATCTTGCTTACCGAAAAGTCGAAGGCGACAGCCTGATGCCTGACGGCGGCATTGTCAGTTCCGAACATTTGGGCACGACGGCCTTCAATTCGCGCCATGAAACCTGCGATATCTCTGACTGGTCATGGAGTTTCGGTTATATGCTCCTGGCGAGCGGCGATGCGCATTGGGCGGACCGGATCGAGCAGATGATTTTCAACGCATTGCCCGGAGTGGCGAGCAAGGATTTCAAACAGTTGCAGTATTTTTCAGCCGCAAACCAGGTTCTCTGTTCCAACACCGCTTCTTCAACAAAAGGGCAGTTGGCTGGACAGACTTACGGACAGGCACGGATGTCGTATCGGGCAGCGCATGATACGGAGTGTTGCGCCGGCAACGTCAACCGCGCGATGCCTAATTATGTCACCCGGATGTGGATGCGCATGGAGGGAGGGCTGGCAGCAACCCTTTTTGGGCCGAGTGAGGTCAAAGCGGAGATTGACGGACAACCGGTAGCCATCACTGAGGAAACGGAATATCCGTTTCGCGAAACGATTTCCTTCAAAATCAAAACGCCAAAACCGGTTATGTTCCCGCTTGGCCTGCGGATTCCGGAATGGTGCAATGCTGCCAGCGTGATGGTGAACGGCGAACCGGCGGACGCCGAACTAAAGGCCGGAACGTTTACGGTTTTAAAACGTGAATTTAAGGATGGTGATACAGTCACCCTGACGTTGCCCATGAGCATACAATTGAAAGAATGGTTTGACGGTCGCGCAGTAAGTGTGCAGCGCGGGCCATTGGTTTATTCGGTGGCGGTTGACGAAAGGCGAGTCGAGAGCTGGCACGATACTGAAGCGACCCGGAGCACTTTAAATGGGAATAACATCCAGGGATTTCCTGCTTTGGAATTTTTTCCGGCCGGCGAGTGGCGTTATGGAATTGATTTCGACCAGAAAAACGCGGCGGCAAAATTCAAAGTTATCGAATCGCCGGTACGGGAAAATCCATTTTTAGTATCGGCAACGCCTGTGCGAATTGAAGTACCGCTCCGCGTTTTACCGCAATGGGAGGCGTCCTGGAAAGCGGTAATCGAGCCGCCTCCTGCCAACCTTGATTTGATGCCACAAAATCCGGCCTCGCTGCCGGACGAAGCCCAATGCCAGGCGACAGGCGAATCCAAAATTATTACCCTGGTGCCGTATGGCGCCACGCATCTGCGCTTAACCACGTTGCCGGTGATACCAGCCGGCAAGCCGGCATAAGCAACTTTTCCCAATCACCGAATTCCAATGAGAATCAAACAGCATAACCTCCTGAAGACGCACGTCGTACTTGTTTTTATGATCGCATGTATTATCGGCGGGGTTCGGTCATCGTCGGCTCAATCACCGGGGCCCGGCCAATCGTTGACCAACGAGCTGACGATTCAACATTCAACCTGGAATGGCTATGAACAGGATGAATTTATGCTGGCCGGTCACCAATGCAGATTGGTCGAACCTAAAAGCGCGGCAGCCGGCAACCCATGGATCTGGCGCCCCGAATTTTTTGGGGCATACGACCAGGCTGACCGCGCCCTGTTGCAGAAAGGGTTTGCGCTGGCTTACATCAATATGAATAACATCTACGGTTCGCCACCGGCGATGGAATTGATGGACCAGTTTTATGATTATATGACGTCAAAATATGGTTTGTCATCCCGGGTAACACTGTTTGGATTCAGCCGGGGCGGGCTTTACGCACTCAACTGGTCGGCGCGACGTCCAAACCGGATAGCCTGTCTTTACCTGGATGCGCCGGTTTGTGATTTCAAGAGCTGGCCGGCTGGTTTTGGCAAGGGGATCGGTTCGCCGGGAGACTGGGCGCATCTGAAAAAAATTTATGGTTTCAAGGATGATCAAGAGGCCCGTGCTTACCGGTTGAACCCGATTGATAACCTGCAACCATTGGCGGCGGCCAAAATTCCAATCCTCTGTGTTTGCGGCGATGCGGACAAAACAGTTCCTTATCCCGAAAACACGGCAATCCTGAAACAACGGTACGAAGCGCTGGGCGGTTCTATCCAGGTGATTATCAAACACGGCGGGGATCATCATCCGCATAGTTTGACCAATCCACAGCCCATTGTAGATTTTGTGTTGAAGTGCAATTAAACGGGATCAATTCAGCCTGCCATTTTGAAAACAACCAGCATCCATTTAACCTGCGTTAAAGTATGGTTGCTTTTAATGATCAGTGTGGTCCGTGTAGTTCAGGCCAGTCCGCAAAACCAGGTCGTAGTCGGAAACGCGCGGTTCACTATGATCGCTCCAAACTGCATCCGGCTGGAGTACTCATCCAAAGGACATTTTGTAGATGCCCCTACGTTATTTGCGATGCACCGGGAAACTGGCTTTTTTGGCGCCAAAATTACTAACGAGGCAAATACGGTAACGATTGATACGGGCGAGATGCACCTGGAGTTCCGTCCTGATGGCCAGCCGTTTAGTAGGACCAATCTGACTATCATTTTTCAGATGAATGGCACAAATGTCAATTGGTGGCCGGGCCAAATCAATGCGCATAATTTGGGTGGGGCAGCAACGACCCTGGACGGAGTGGCCAAGCCATTTCCGCTTCCGGACGGCCTGCTTGCGCGTGACGGCTGGTATTTATTAGATGATTCCGGAAGCGCCATTTTGACCAATGGATGGATTGCCCAGCGTCCTTATGTGCTGCCGCCGGTACGAAGACCGTCTAATAAGCCTCCGCCTCCTTCAGACATTGATTGGTATTTTTTTGCCTACGGCACTGATTTCCGCTGGGCGCTCAAAACTTTGGGCGCCATTTCGGGTCCGGCGGCGATGCCTCGCAAGGAAGTTTTGGGTTCCTGGTATTGCCGGTGGTATCCTTATACCGCCGACGAATTTCGCCAGATCGTCAATGAGTATAGTGAACACGATTTCCCGCTCGACATATTGGTGATGGATATGGACTGGCATACGCAGGATGCCCGCACAGGTTACGGGCACGCGGGAAATTTGGGTTGGACGGGCTATACATGGAACCGCAAACTTATTCCCGATCCTGAAAAGTTGCTGAATGAATTCAAAGATGACGGCCTCTTTATCACCCTGAACGACCATCCCGCCGACGGCATTCGCGATCACGAAGATAGTTACGCTGAATTCATGAAGTTATTGCCGTCCGGCACACCGGCCAACCCGCCTTTTGACGCGGGCAACTCAAATTATATGAATGCTTTTTTTGAAGCTTCACATGTTCCGCTGGAAAGGGAGGGAGTTGATTTTTGGTGGCTGGATTGGCAGCAGGATTATATCTACCCGTACGTCTATGGAGTGCCGGGCTTGCGGCATCTGCCCTGGCTCAATTATCTCTACTTTGAGCACTCGCAACAAAACGGAAAACGGGGACAGA
>DATJXK010000032.1:0-12069 GCA_035500235.1 Pseudomonadales bacterium
GCTTATAATCCGTTCTGCCAAGCCAACCTAAGGTAAATGTTAAGCCTTAAGCCCTTGGCTATCAACAATGTTAAGGGTGCTTCCCGTTTTGTTAAGGATGGTGTTAAGCCTTAAGTACCTGCGAATCAACAATGTTAAGGATGTTAAGCCTTTCCCGCGAATATATCATTTCTCTCCTGTCGCCCCCCTTCTCCGCTTTCTTATCGCATTCACTTAAAAACACATATATCTTCCCAATAACGATTATGAAGATCGTTTTGGGCGTAACTGGTTCCATTGCCGCGCATAAGGCGGCTGATTTAGCGTCTCTGCTTACCAAAGCCGGATGCGATACCCGCACCGTCTTGACCGCCGATGCGCAGCACTTCATCACGCCCCTGCCCTTCAAAACCCTCACGCGCAATCCCGTCGTTACGAATCTCTACGATGAAGAAGAAGGCTGGCAACCCGCCCACGTCCGCCTGGCAGACGAAGCAGATTTCCTTTTAATCGCGCCCGCCACCGCCAATGTCCTGGCCAAAATGGCCAACGGCATCGCCGACGACGCGCTGACTTGCATCGCGCTCGCGCTCAATCCCAAAGCCAAGCTTTTGCTCGCCCCGGCCATGAACGGCAAGATGTGGCTCCATCCGGCCACCCAATCCAATGTGAAGCTGCTCAAGTCCCGCGGCGCGGAATTTATCGGGCCGGACAAAGGCATGCTCTCGTGCGGCTACGAAGGCATTGGCCGCCTCTGGCCTGTGGAGAAAATTGTCGAACGCGTTTTATCGTTCAAACGTTAAATGGTTAATCGCCGTCTAACGACCGCATTAGCCGGCAACTGAGTTAGCCCATCGTGAAACTAGGTCTCTGGCAATGGCTCAAAGCCTTCCCCGGGTTGCTGTCCACGCCGCCGCCTGAACCGGCACGGCAGGCGGAGCGCATCGTGGCCGTGCAACGCCGCTTCGTGATGCCCGTCAGGATAGGCGTCCTCGCGGTGGCCTTATACTTTGTTTTTTCTTCCGATTGGTTTAACGGCCCGCCCAGCGCCCAAACCATCCTTGTCCAAACCCTGCGCAGTTTTTTCCTGCTTTATTTTATTTGCAACACCATCGCCGCGGGGTTCTTTTTTTTCTGGGAACGGTTCCCGCCGGGACTGTTCCAATGGCTGGCCTTCGTGCTGGGACTGTTGGACGGCCTTTTCATGGCCGGCATGATCCTGATTACCGATGGCTCGGAAAGCATCGCCTTCTGGATTTTCCCCATCCTGGTCGTGCTCAACGCCATCAGCATTCCGCTGGCCATGCCGCAAATCGTATTAAACCTGGTATTATGTGCATTTTACATTGGAGCCAGTGTTCTCTTTGCTGATGTTGGCCGGTACCAAATCATCCAAATTTGGTCAGTGCCCGCACCGCATCCTCAAGCAGAAACAAATTCAGCCGCCGCCCAGGCGCATTCACCGCCGCACACCCCGGCAGAAACAAATTCCGCCATCGCCCAGGCGCATTCACCTTCATCACACCATTCGTATCACTACGATAGCTCGCCGCCGCAACAACCCGATCAGGACGCGTTGCCTCCGGAATCATTCGTCCTCCATATCTTCGTGCTGCTTTTGCTCACCTTCTGCTGCTATGGCGTGCAGGCACTGGCCGAACGCCAGCGCCGCGAACTCGAAGAAGCCCGCGAATTTGCCGTGCGCGAAAGCCAGTTGCATTCCGCCGGCCGTTTGGCTGCTGAATTTGCCCATCAGATTAAAAATCCCCTGGCCGTTATCACCAACGCCACCTACTCGCTCAAACGTTCGCTATCCGAAAACAAAGATTCCGCCGCCCAGCAAATCGAAATCATCCAGGAGGAAGTCGCGCGCGCTGACCGCGTCGTGACGCAAATTATGGGTTATGCCGAATTAAGCGAAGGCCGGGTTGAAAAACTCGAGGTCATCCCGGAATTGGAACGTGCTGTCACCCAGGTTTTTCCCTCGGCCGTACCTACCGAAATCAAAGTCCACCGCAAATATGCTGATTATTTCCCGCCCCTGCTCATGCAGCGCAACCATCTCGCGGAAATCTTCGTCAATCTTCTCTCAAACGCCCGCGATGCCCTGAGCAAAGGAGGCAATATTTTCATCAAAGCCGCCTGCGGGCCGGATTATACTACCGAAATTTCTATTCGCGACGATGGTCCGGGCATCCCGCGGGATAAAGTCACCCGCATCTTTGAAGCCTATTATACCACCAAGGTCAAAGGCAGCGGCCTGGGCCTCGCCATCGTCAAACATAACGTTGACCTCTACGGCGGCACCGTCCAGGTAAAATCAGAAGCTGGAAAAGGCGCGGAATTTATATTAACGTTCCCGGCAAAAGCAATTGTGAATTTACGCAAATGAATTTTCCTCTCTCTCCAGTTCTGGTCGTGGACGACGAGAAAAACATGCGCCGCTCCCTCGAAACCGTTTTGAAGGATGAAGGCTATGCCGTGCAGGTTGCAGAATCGGCCGAAGACGCATTGGACCTGATTGCCCGCGAAGATTTCTTCATGGTCATCACGGATGTTCGGCTCGGCGGCATGAGCGGCTACGAGCTCCTGAAGAAACTCCGGGAACAGAAGCCGGAATTGCCGGTGCTCATGCTCACCGCGTATGCCACACCGCGCCTCGCTGTTGAAGCCATCAAGGCGGGGGCCGTAGACTACCTGGCTAAACCGTTTGCGCCGGAAGAACTGCTTCACGCTGTCGCCCGCTGCGCCGAACGCTACCGGCTGTTGCGTGAAAACGCTGCATTGCGCTCACGCACCCACGAAACCTTCACCCTCGAGCAAATTGTTGGGGAATCTGACAAAATACGCGAGCTGCGGAAATTAATCCAAACCGTCGCGCAAACCGACGCCCGCGTTCTGATTCTTGGCGAGAGCGGCACCGGCAAAGAACTCGTGGCCGGCGCAGTGCACGGTTTGAGCCAGCGGCGCCACCAAAACTACGTCCGCATCAATTGCGCCGCCATTCCTGAAACCCTGCTGGAAAGCGAATTGTTCGGGCACGAACGCGGCGCTTTCACCGGCGCCGTGAAACAAAAAATGGGGCGCGTGGAAGAAGCCGCCGGCGGCACCATTTTTCTGGATGAAATCGCGGACATGAGCAAGCCGCTCCAGGCCAAGCTTCTGCGCTTTTTAGAGGACGGCAGCTTCACCCGCGTTGGTGGCACGCAGGAACTGCGCGTCAATGTCCGGCTCATCGCCGCAACGAATCGCGACATCGCCGCCGCCATCACCGGCGATCAGTTCCGCGAAGATTTGTTCCATCGCCTGAATGTTGTGCAATTTAATCTGCCGCCGCTGCGCGAACGCGGCGATGACGTCCTGCTCCTGGCCGATCATTTCCTGAAATTATTCCAGGTTGCCATGAATAAGAGTGTTGGGACAATTTCCCGTGCTGCGCGCCAGAAATTGCTCTCGCATCGCTGGCCTGGCAACATCCGCGAACTTCGCAACGCCATTGAACGCGCCCTGATTTTGGAAACCACGCGGGAACTTCAGCCCGCCAGTTTGCCGGATTTCCAAATCGAAGCCCGCCTGCAAAAAAACCAGGCCGTTTCCGTCGGGCTTGATGAATCGCTTGATGACGCGCTCGGGCGCATCGAACGCGAACTTATTTCTGCTGCGCTTGACCAAAATAATTCAAACCTGACCCGTGCTGCCGACCGGCTTAAATTGACTCGCCACGCCTTGCGTTATCGCATGCAACGCCTCAATATGGGAGGAGACATCACCACCGAATGAAGTTTTCTATCACAACTGCGAATTCAACCCAGTTTGTCCTGGGCATTTTGATGCTGGTAGGCGCCGTCGTCATCCCCGCGCTCATCGTCCTTATCTGGGCTCTTGCATTTAAGAAAAAGCGTCGCCGCAAGCGTCGTCGCGAATCCCGCATGAACCCAACCCTTGCTCACACTGGCGGTTTGCCTCCGCTTCGCCGCAGAGAAAATCTGACAGACCAACCCAAGTCCTGAATGCAACACAGCCGCGCGATTACCCGCAAAAGCGCTTCCAATCTCGCGCTCGCCTTCGTCCTCCTTCCCAAACCCCGGCGCGACGCCATGTCCGCTCTCTATGCCTTTTGCCGCAACGTAGATGACGTTGCCGATGAAGACAGCGCCCCCGTCGAAGAGCGTCGCCAGCAACTCGCCGCCTGGCGCGCCGATATTAGACGAGCCTGTGAAAACCAACCTCCGGAATTTGCCGTAAACCGTGAATTGCAACCGGTCATTCAAAAATATTCCCTTTCATTCGACTTGTTCGACGATCTTATCAAAGGCTGCGAGATGGATCTCGACGTTAAGCGCTACGAAAACTTCGAGCAATTAGAGCTTTATTGCTATCGCGTGGCTTCAGTTGTCGGTCTTTTGAGCATCGAAATTTTTGGTTATAAAAACCCTCGTACCCGCGAATACGCCATTTATCTGGGCAAAGCGCTCCAGCTCACGAACATTTTACGCGACGTCAAAACCGATGCCGCACGCGGAAGAATTTATGTACCCGAAAGCGAACTCAAAAAATTCAATGTCTCTGAGAATGAAATTCTGCTGGGCAGTTATACAGAAAATTATCGGGCGCTGGCTGAAAAAATTGCCGCCCGCGCCAAAGCTTTTTATTCCGCGGCGCAAGAGACCTTGCCGTCCGAAGACCGCAAAAGCATGGTCGCCGCTGAACTTATGGGCATGGTCTATTGGCGGCTCCTGAAAAAGCTGGAACGCGCGCATTTTAACGTTTTTGCGGCCCGCCCCGTCGGATTGTCCAAACCCCAAAAACTGGCGCTGATTTTTCAATCGTGGCTGCGCTTTTCCTTTGGGATGGCCGCCAGTAATTACGGAAATCCGTAAAATGGGCGACTCCAATCCCCAGCCGTCCACCACCCGCCGCCTGGTCGTTAATGCCGATGATTTCGGCCTTTCACGTTCTGTTAACGAAGCTGTGATTCGCGCCCATCGCGAAGGAATCCTCACTACCGCGAGCTTGATGGTGAATGAACCTGGCTTCGATGAAGCGGTTAAACTGGCCAAAGACAACCCCATGCTCGGCGTTGGCCTTCACTTGACCTTGCTTCACGGCCATAGCGCCTTAGCCCACGATAAGATCCCTGGCCTCGTAAACCCACGCGGCGAATTCTCCAACAGCCCCGTCGGTGTGGGCATGAAATATTTTTTTGATAGCGACCTGCTCGATCCGCTTCGCGCGGAAATCCAGGCCCAATTTGATAAATTCCGCTCCACCGGGCTTGTATTCGACCACATCAACGGCCATTTACACCTCCATTTGCATCCCGTCATTTTCAAAATTCTGATGGATGATTCAGAAAAATTCGATATCCGCCGCCTCCGCTTTACCCGTGATTGCCTGGCCCGCAGTTGGAAGATGTCTAAAGGATATCTTTTTTACCGTGTTTCACATGCGGCTATCTTCGATTGGTTGTCCAGCCAGGCACGAGAAACTCTAAAGCAAAAAAGCATCAAGCACACTCAAATCACCTTTGGCCTTTTACAGGATGGCCGCGTGGACGAAGACTATGTCCTAAAACTCCTTCCCGAACTGCCACCTGGCGATTCGGAACTTTATTCCCATCCCTCCCTGGACAAATTCAGGCACGAATTTGAAGCCCTCATCAGCCCGCGAGTCTGCGAGCAGGTTAAAAAGCTTGGCATTCAATTGATCCGTTACCAGGATTTGTAATCAATTTGTAATCAAAAACTTCGTGTTTTTCGTTTGTTTCATGGTTAAATGAAACCATGTTTAAGTTGCTTCTGATTTTGATTGTCGGCCTTGTTTTCGAATCAGCAGGTGTCATCTTGCTCAAAAAAGGCATGCTCCATATCGGCGAGATGCATGGCATTACCATGGGGGAAATTTTGCGCGTGGCTAAAGCCGGCGCACTCAATCCGCAAATCCTCTTCGGCGTTTTCTTCGAGGCCCTTTTTTTCCTTTGCCTCGTTATTTTGATGTCGAAAAGTGATATCAGCTTTCTCTGGCCTCTCACTTCGTTAAGTTTTGTCTTCGCCACCTTCGCCGCCATTATCTTTCTTGGCGAAAAGGTGTCCTCCGTCCGATGGATTGGCGTTATTTTGATTGTTATTGGCGCCGCCTTCATCAGCTATAGCCAGCACAGTAAAGATGAATCCCCCCCTCCCGCCGGCCCTGCCAATACTGTTGGACAGTAATAAAACTGCCGTTTCATCGGCGTTGGAAAGAAAAAAGCGGCAACCTGAGATTGCCGCTTTTAACCTTTTTAGTTTTAGGATCAGCTTAGGAAATTTTAACTGCCACTAGCATCTTTTATTTCATCGGAACTTCCGACAGACTTTTTTGACTATTCAAAAACATCCAACAATGTTCTTTAAGAAATCTAACATTGCCGCAGATTAGCTTCTAGGAAAACGGGGGACATACTGATTCGTAATTGGGACATAGGACAAAATTGTCAATCTGCCCACTAGAATACTACATATTGTGCCTTGAAACCATTATGGCGGATTAGATGTATATTTGCTCACTTTTAAGAATAAAAAACACTCAGAACAGACCGTTACCTGCTACTCAATTATTTTCGCCAACACTTCGCCCAGCCGTTCTGCTGCTAATTTGGTCTTTTTTTGCAGCTCCATCAGCGCACCCATTTTCCAGGGTTTCATAGCCACGCTCATCATGAGCTTGCTCATGTCCAACTTCTTATCTGGGGTTAAAAACTCATTGAAATCCAGGGGCAAATCCTCGCCTGCCGTGTCTGAAATCACACGTACCGTCGCACAGGGAACCCCCAATTCACGGCAGACGGATTGAATCGCGCCCGACTCCATTTCCGCTGCCCCGGCGCCGGTTTCCTCACGCAATTTTTTCTTCTCCGCAACCGTGCTGGCAATTCTGTCCGCACAAAAGATTTTTGCCGGTTTTGCACCGGCCGCTACCAATTTGGCATGCAACGCCTCGTCTTTTCCTCCCTTTCCATTAGCCGTTTCAAAAACAATGTCCCCGATGTCTAACTGGGTATCCAGTCCGCCGGCAAAACCGCACGTTAGCAAAAGGGCCGGCGTATGGTCTTTTAGGTATTCCCGTGTTGCCTTTTCCGCATTGGACTTTCCGATGCCCGTTAAAAATACCGGGACATCGCCGCACAGCTTTTGAAAAGGCCCGGCTTCTTCCGGAAGGGCAAAGCACACCGCAATTGATTTGTGTTCCATGGCAGCACTATTGAAAAGCCGAAGTCTTGGGCTGGCAAGAAAAAGTCTCTGAAATCCTCCGCTTTTAGTAACAAAAGAATTCATTTTCCGGACATCCGATGAATGTCGAGTTGCTCCGGACGGTTTCTGCGCTTATTATAGTCGCGTGAATACGGAATTTTCCATTGCCGCTCGTTGGTCGGAAGGTTTCGACGAAAACGGCCTGCGCCGCTGGGTAGAGCAATTGCGCGAGCAATTGCCCGGCCCCGTTTCGCTGGGGCTGGTCTTCATGTCTCCGGATTTCTTTCCCCACGCTGCAGCCACTCTGGAAATTCTCCGCGTTCATGGCCGGATTCCCCTGCTTGCCGGTTGTTCAGGCGCCGGGCTGATTGTCCGCGATGAAGAAATTGAAAGTGCCTCGGGAATTGTCCTCGGCCTTTATAGCCTGCCGGGAGCCGACCTTAAAGGTATTCGCTTCACTCAATCCCAGGTGGAAGAAGCCAATGGCGCCGCATATTGGCATCTTGAAACCGGCATTGAGCCATCTCATACCAACGGCTGGCTGGTTTTTCATGATCCTTTTCACATGGATGCTGAAAACTGGATGCGCTCCTGGAATGAAGCCTACGCGCCCATTCCCACGTTCGGCGGAGCCGCCAGCGGCGTTTTTACCGAACAAACCACCCAGATTTATTTAAATGGAGACGTCTTTGAAGAAGGCGGCATTGCCATCTCCGTTGGCGGCGAGGTGAAACTGGCCGGCGTCGTTTCGCAAGGTTGCACGCCCATCGGCGAGCCGTGGACTCTGACACGCGTCGAACAAAATTTGATTCATCAAATCGCCAACCGTCCTGCTTACGCTGTCCTGGCCGAGACATTTCAGAAACTGCCGCCCGCCGACCAGCAAAAGGCGCGCGGCAATCTCCTCATTGGCCTGGTCGTCAATGAATACCTGGAAGACTTTCACCGCGGCGATTTCCTGGTCCGCCAGCTCATCGGTGGCGATCCCAATTCCGGCATCCTCGCGGTTGGTGCCATGCCCCGCGCCGGCCAAACCATGCAATTCCAGCGACGCGATGCTGCCGCTGCGACGGAAGACATGAGCGAACTTCTCGCGCGCGCCAAGAAAAGTTTTGGTAATTCACCCATCTATGGCGGCTGCCTCTGCTGCTGCAATGGTCGCGGCAAAAACCTGTTTGGCGTTCCGAACCATGACGCGGACCTCATTCAAAAGCAGATCGGCCCATTTGGGATGGCCGGCTTTTTTTGTAATGGCGAGATTGGCCCTGTTGGCGAGAAAAGTTTTCTCCATGGCTTCACGGCTGCCCTCGCCCTCTTTGTGAAGAAATAATGGGAAAGGCCAAAAAGCCATTCCCTTGTCACACAAAAATTTTCGCTTCTTCCCGTTTTTCTTTGTTGCATTTGCCCGCAATAAAGCCAACTTTATGTCGAAAATGTCAGAGGAACATCAGCCGGAATCGAACCAGCCGGAACCAAGGAAACGTTCGAACAACAGACGCCGCGGGCGGCGCGGTGGTCGTGGACGCGGACCACGCCAGCGGTCGGCCCCTGTATCAACGTCTGAATCCGCTTCGGAAGAACGAACTACATCCACCTCCGCACCCGCGGAAAACCTTCCTGAGACGCCGGCTGTAGAGCAGCAGGTTCCCGAGGAACGGCCCGTTGCGCCTCCGCCTCGCGTCGAACGCCCGCCCGCCTATAAACCGCGCCAGGAACAAAACCTTTCCCCCGTCGCCAAAGCCGCGAGCGAAGTCCGCCATATCGTAGAATCTCTCGAACACGCTCTCGAGCAAATGGAAGAAGTCCTCGAACTTGTCGAACTTGCCGAGCATCAAAAGCACGACGACGAGCGCGAAATCGAATCTCTCCGCCGCGCCCTGCGCCGTATCCAACTGCCGCGCGGCGAACAGGAACGCCGCCCGGATTACCGGCGCGAAGAACCACGCCGTGAACCGCAACGACGCGAAGAATTCCGCCGCGAAGAGCCACGCCAGGAAGAACCAACCCGCGAGCCCGAACGGTACGAAGAGCCGAATCGCGAGGAGACCCAAGCCGAAGAGCCCGGACAGAACGAACAGGGCAGTTAACATTCGTGGGACAGGCATCTTGCCTGTCTGCTTTAAAAGCAAAATGGGGCAGATTTGGTCTCTGTATCACTTCTGGCAAAAAATTAACGGCGTGCTACTCACGTAACACGCCGTCATTTGAAAACCTCAGCAACTTACGACCGCGCCGCCGGCTTCTTCGCCGCCGCATCCAGGATCGTCGTCAATACACTGTTCGGCACCTGCTCGAATGTGAGCGGTTCCATTGAATATGACGCACGGCCCTTGGAAAGCGATCGAATCGCCGTCGCATAACCGAACATTTCCGCCAGCGGCACTTGCGCGTTCACGATTGTTTGGCCCTGCTTGGCTTCGATATTAACGATCATCCCGCGGCGACGCGTAATATCACCAATTAAATCGCCCTGGTATTCATCAGGCGTCGTCAATTCCACTTTCATAATCGGCTCAAGCAGAATCGGGGCCGCCTTTTTGAAGGCGTCTTTCAGCGCGAAAATACCCGCCATCTTGAACGCCAGTTCATTCGAGTCTACTTCGTGGAACGTACCGTCCACGACCTGGACCTTCACGTCAATAACCTGATAGCCAGCATAGACACCGCTCTTGATGGCTTCTTCGATGCCGTCAATGACCGCCGGAATGTATTCCTTCGGAATCGCACCACCGACGATTTCATTCGTGACTTCAATGCCTTTGCCTTTTTCGTTGGGCTGCAATTTGACCAGCGCATGGCCGTATTGACCGCGACCACCCGACTGGCGAATGAATTTGCCTTCGCCATCCGCTTCCTTCGTGACCGTTTCACGATAAGCGATCTGCGGCGCGCCCGTGCTGGCTTCCACCTTGAACTCGCGCTTCAGGCGGTCCGTGATGATTTCCAAATGCAATTCGCCCATCCCCGCGATGATCAACTGTCCTGTTTCCTCATTCGTAAACATACGGAACGTCGGGTCTTCTTCCGCGAGGCGTTGCAAGCCTTCGGACATCTTGTCGCGGTCCTGCTTCGTCTTCGGTTCCACGGCCATCGAGATGACCGGCTCGGGGAATGTCGGCGGTTCCAAAGCCACGTCATAGTCTTCATTGCACAGCGTATCACCCGTCGTGATATTGCGCAGCCCAACCAGCGCCGCGATATCGCCGGCATACGCCGTGTCAATGTCCTTGCGTTCACTGCCCTGAATAATCATGAGGCGGCTCACGCGTTCACGCTTGCGCGTGCGCGGATTGTAAATCGTATCGCCCTTCTTGAGCATGCCCGAATAAACGCGGAAAAACACCAGCTTGCCCGCGTAGGGATCAGTCCAAAGCTTGAATGCCAGCGAGCAGAACTTGCCGTTGTCATTCGATTCTACGATGACTTTATTTTCCGTGCCCGGCTCATGACCTTCTGCCGCCGGAACGTCCAGCGGGCTGGGCAAATAATCCACTACAGCATCCACGAGCACCTGCACACCTTTTTTCTTGAAGGCTGATCCGCACAATACCGGTATCAATTCAATTTTGCACGTAAGCCGGCGAATGGCCGCCTTCAGCACCTCAGGTGTGATTGGCTTGTCTTCCAGTACCAGTTCCGCCAGCGTGTCATCTTTATTCGAAACGGCTTCAATCAATTCTTTCAGCGCCGCTTGCGCTTTTTCTTTATACTGATCGGGAATCTCAGTGACTTCGTAGTTCAAGCCTTCGTTGGCCTCAGTGGGGCCCCATTGCACGGCCTTCTGGTTGACAATGTCGATGACACCTTCAAAACCAGTAGTCACGGGCTTGCCTTCGGCTTCAGTCGGACCGGCGCCGATGGGTAGGAAAATAGGAAACGCATAGGCACGAAGTTTCGTGCGCATATCATTGAGCGCGTTTTCAAAGTTGGCGCCAATACGGTCCATCTTGTTGACGAACGCAATGCGCGGGACTTTATATTTCGTTGCCTGCCGCCAAACGGTTTCTGATTGCGGCTGCACGCCTGCCACGCCGCAGAACACCGCTACCGCGCCGTCCAATACGCGCATGGAGCGCTCCACTTCCGCCGTGAAATCCACGTGACCGGGGGTATCAATAATATTGATACGATGCGGCACGTTATTAAATGCCTTGTAAATCTTGTCTTCGCCCGGCTTGTTCTGCTTCTGCGTCCAGTAACAGGTCACCGCTGCGCTGGTAATGGTAATACCGCGCTCGCGTTCCTGCTCCATCCAGTCCGTCACCGTATTGCCGTCGTCCACGTCACCGATCTTGTGGATCAGTCCCGTGTAAAACAGGATGCGCTCGGTCGTGGTCGTTTTACCCGCATCAATGTGTGCGGCGATGCCGATATTCCGGGTGCGCTCCAGCGTGTATTCACGCTTGGGCGAGTTAGGAGATGTCGTTTTTTCTTTATCCATGACTGCGCTCATATTTTATATAAATTTAACCGTTTAAATCAGTTTAAACGGAACGGATAAGATACATGATCCGAAATGAAAGGCAATCCCCATTGGCAACTTTTTGATTAGGAACGAAATACTCCTGCCGGTTGCTAGGCGCTTCCATTTTTTCAGCCCCATTATAATAGACGTTACTCGCCCGGCCCTCTAAATTCCTTGCAAACCCGTGAATAATCCCGCCATTTCAAAAAATGGAGCACGCGATGGGAAATAACAGCCTCCTTGGCCGGGTTCTCGCCTTTGTCGCCGGGATCATCATGATTGCCGTCGCTATCGTTGGCGTCTACCGGGGCCATATCAGCGTTGGGCGGCATGTTCATCATGAGGTTTTTGCCGCCAAAGATCCGCAGTGGTTTTGGTTCAACGTGATTTTCTATG
>DATJXK010000033.1:0-6409 GCA_035500235.1 Pseudomonadales bacterium
GCAGCCAGCCAGAAAAAAAGCCGCCATTTCCAGACCGTTCCGAAATCGGTCTGATTCCAGACAGTTTCCAGAATCACGGGTTGGACCGCCTGTCCGAGCGGCAACGCGCTCATGGTTGCAGCCACAAGCACGAACCAGGCGATGCCCGACAGCAAAATAACCGGCAGCAGTACGCAACCAAACCATCGCAACCGCGTTTCCCAATAGCGGGCGGCCTCGGTTTTATGCCCGGTCAAAATCGAGGCCGCCACGAACCGATCAAAGGCCGGAAGGCCAAAGAACAACAGGCACGCGCCGAAATGAACGGCTCGCGTCACCACCAGACTAATCGTCGTCATGCCTGCGTCCCGCGTTATGTTATTTGATGGTGAACTTGAAGCGGCCCTGAGTCCGGTGGGTGTCCACCGAGACGACGTGCCAGATCACTGTGTAAGTGCCCGCCGACAGTGGTGGCAGCGAAATCTCCAGCAGCGATTTATTTTTGGCGTCCAGATGCAGGTCTTTTTTGTCCACTTCCTTGCCTTGCGCGTCCTGCACTACAATCGAGCTGAACGCCGGCTCCAGTTCCTGCGTGAACCAGATTTTTACTTCACTGGGCGGGTTGGTGATGCTGCTGCCCACCTGGGGGTCGGAACGGTCCAAGAAGGCATGAGCCCATACGGTGGCTTGCAACGCCAGGCAGAAGAGGCAGGCCAGCGTCCAGTGTTGAAACGGAATGATTTTTACCATGGTTTTCATATTGGTTGTCCGGGAGTGGTTATTCTCCAAACAGAGGATGGCCGAATGTCTTCGGCCAGATGTCGTCGATGTAAATTTGGATTTGAAAAACCGCGCCCACCCGGCCGCCGGTGGCACTGTTGGCCGGAATGATGGCCTCGGCGCCGATTTGAAAATAATTATTTTCGTAAAGAATGCCCGGGTTGATCGTGCCCGTCGTCGGGCCGCCGCCGCGGTTGAACGGCGTGGAAAAGGCGAACTCCACCACGGGAATCATTTTATTAAAAGGCCCGGGCAGGCCGATGTCCTTCACTTCGCTTTGCAGATAGGGCAGGTTGTACTCGAGGGCAAATCCCCAATCCACCGTATTGGGATCCGCGCTGGTCGGGAATTCAACGCCCAGCGTGCCGGTCAGAGCAAAAGGCCGGGCGTAGGTCAGGGCGTCGGGCAAATCACCGAAACCCTTGCCGTAGTAAACTGTCGGCGTGAACACGTTGGCGGAAGTGGCGCCGATTTTTTTTGCGCCCGTGCCGCCAACGTCCCAATCCGACCCCACTGAGAAAATCGCCTCGTGTGGCACGTTTTCCCAGAGCTGGTATTTCGCGTTCAGTGACAGATTGTCGAAACCGCCGACCGACGGCATCCCTTCCGGGGCCAGATTCACATAGGTTTCGGACAGCGAGATGGCGAATTTGGGGAGAATCTCCTTGCTGAAACTCACGCCGATGTCCGTTTCCCGGGTCGCCGGGCTGCCGGGGTTTATGATAGTGGAGACAGTCGGGAGCGCCAGTTCATCCACGGCAAACGGATCGTCCGTTTGAATCGTCGGTGGGAAAAATCGGTCGCCGACAAACCCGTGTGCCCGGACGGTGGTCGTGCCCAGGCCCATGGCTGTTAAAACCGCGCCGGATGCGGCCAGCCAACCGCCTCCGTCTTTCAAAGCTGCAAATTTCATTCTTCTATTCTTCATTTTTAAATCTCAAGGATGCGAGACACCGCACCCAGGCGGGTCTCCAGGTTAAATTTTCAGGGAAAATCAGGCAGGGTCGGCACACAATGCCGATCGGACACCATAACGCGGCGTCCCTGCCGTCAATGGATCAAGCGAAACATCCGCGCGGTGGCGGCGTCAGCGGTTGTTGAGTGAGAGAATTAGCGGAAGAATTTGCCAGTGGCAAAAGCTCAAATTGAGTCGGCGCAATCAGGGCGCAATTTTCCATTAATGGCGGAAACTCAAGTTTCTGCGTCTGCGAAATGGATTCAGTTTTCTTTTCCGATTTTTTTCCGGCCGCGATGGCTCTGCAAATGGGGCAGGGATGTCTGCCGTCGAAGGTTTTCCTCACGGCGTCGTGAAATGAACTCGAATGAAGATTATCCGCGAGCATCGTCGTCCAGGCAACGGTTTGCAGCAGCATCCAATGCGCGCCGAGCATGGCGACGAGCGAAATGACAACAAACATTTTGCCGATTCGGACAAACACGGTTCAAATCTCGAACGTGGCCGGGTCGAAGTCAAGGCCGGATAGCGCGATTATTACCGTCCGGTTTTGGGGTGACATTTTCCGCAGATACAAGGCTTTGCCATTACACACCTGTTGATGAGCTTCCAAGCCGCCTGGCGAGCTTGTAAAAATATTCCCCGGACAAATTATCACCAATCCCCAAAAGCCACGTGCGCCTGGCACAAACCCACCGGGTAACAATTACCAAATTGAGCCTGTCGGAGTTTGGGAAATCGGCACACCGGGAATGAAGCCTCAACCGTCGTCCGATGCGCTAATGCGTGTCACCCTGTTTCTCTGCCTCCTTAAGTTTTTTCAGGTATTTCTCAGGGTCTTTGTTGAAATCCTGCACACATCTCTTGCAGCAGAATTTCATTTCCTGCCCGTCGTAGTTGACAATGACCGCACTGTTCGTTCCCCCAACCTTGTCACCACACACGAGACAGTGGTCGAGAGGATAGGGCTTTACCACAACGCTGACCGAACTGCCCGGACTGTTTGTATCTGCCGCCCGAATGATCGCGGGTGCGCCCGCCAACAAAGCCAGCGCCGCCATCGTAAGCAAAGTTCTCTTCATGAACATGAACTTTTGGGTAATTCCCCCCGTAAACATTGATGATAATAGCGGTTCTTCCCTCGGAAGTCAATTTTCGCATCCTTGTTTCTCCTGGGCTTTTGGTTGTCTCGGTGCTTTGTTTAATTGGCAGGCCGTTGCTCGCCCCTGTGAAATGACGGGTTGCAACACGCAATGGCAGCGGCGCGAGCGAAGCTGATTCAAGGCCAGGGTGCCAGGGCCGAACGGCAGGAGGCGGGTTGGAGCTGTCCATTTACAGCGGACTTTCGCGGACTTGTCTGCGGGTGCAACGTTTGGCGATAATTTTGTCCCGGGGATAATTGGGCCGGGTCAACCCCCGATAAGGTATGAATTTGAAGCCGCGCTGTCCATTTGCAGCGAGCGTTTAACTTCCGCGGTGAACGATCAAATACTGAACGATGAAAAGGATTCCATCGCAAATGGCGATGATGGCAAAAATAGTTTTCAGCACGATCGGATTCGATCGGCGGCTGAGGAAGGGAGCCAGTCGCGCGCCAAACACGCAACCCAGTCCGGTAAAAGCGGCGATATGCCAGGGTATCCCTCCCAGAAAAAAATGGTGAAGCAGGGTCAGGAAAATCGAATTGATCGACAACAGCACCACGCCGAGGCCGATGCAGGCGGTGACGTTCACGCCATAGGCGAGCATCAGGAGCGCGGCGACCAGTTCGCCCTCACCGATGGCGATCCAGCCGGTAATGAGTCCGCCAATCAGGGAAACGATGAAAAGCGGGAACGCTGCGTTGGGCGGAATTTCGGTGCGGGTGGCTGATTTTGCGGTCCTTCGGGAAAGGATAATGGTTAGAACACCCAGCAAAATTGAGACGGGACCGAAAAACAACTTGACCAGCAGTGCGCTCGGATGAATCACCAGTGAACTGATGGAGCTGCCAATCAACAGTCCGGGCACGGTGAGTTTCAAGGCGCGCAAGGGTACCACTCTTTTCTGAAGCCACCCGATGGCGCCACTGGTCATGCCCCACGACTGGCTGGCGAGCGCAATTTTCAAGGCGGTCACGGGCGGCAGATGAAATACAAACATGATGACCGGGATGAAAACAATACCGCCGCCCACCGCCGAGATATTGCCCAGGACCGCTCCGCAAAAGCCGACGGGAATGAAGATCCAATTCCGTTCGAAAAGGGCGATCGGATCCTGGGCCAGACTGAAATAGCCTGCCAGCCATACGGCCGCGAACACCATCAGCCAGGGGGACCAATATTGAAAATGACGCTCGCCGCCGACGATCCGGCTTGTTTCCACCGGCAGAGATGGCGGGTATATATTTTCGCCAACGGATTCCATAACGGATTGTACATTCCCGGCGAACTGAAGTTGAGCCAGCGTGGTCGCCAGATCAAGCCATGATTTTTACTGTTTCTTAAAAAAAGATCACTGTTGGTCAGGTCAGGCGGCTTCCTGATTAGAGGTTCGAAATCCAGACCAGTGTGCCGGACGGCAATTTATCGAAGAGCGGGATCAGATCCGCGTCGGCCAGATGAATGCAGCCGCAGGAGGCCGGGTCGCCGATACTCAATTGGTCGGCCGTGCCATGAAGGTAAATGTAGCGGGCGTGCGAATCCACGGTGCCCCCGCGATTAAAGCCGGGTTCGAGCCCGTCCAGCCATAGAATGCGCGTGGTTATTTTGGCGTCCGGCAAGCCTTTCCAGGTGTAGCCAATGGGCTGGCGGCCCTTGAAAACCGTTCCCGCCGGCCAGCCGCCGCCGATTTTTTCCACAATCCGGTGCAGGCCCAGCGGCGTGCAGTTTGAGCCATTCGTCTGCCCGATGCCAAAACGCGAGGTAGAACAACGCGTTTTACCGACTGGGTACCAGGATGCGGAGAATTTCTCGAAAAGAAAAACGGATTGATCGGCGACATTCGCCGTCAAAATCAGGCGCGTGGCCGGAACACCAAGTTGTTGGCACTTGCGAAGGCAATCAGCCAATAAACGTGAGGTCTTCTCCGGCATGGTGGACTATTTCAGCTTCTTGACGAGAACCTTCGAATTCCTTCCGCTCTGCTCATATTTTTCACGGCGGCTGGGCGGCAGGTCGTCGGGCGTGCCTTCGACAAAACCTCCCTTGGATTGGAAGTACGTGAACGCTTGCGTCGAAAGCGTAATGATTTCATTCAATCCGGCTTCGCGCGCCTTGTTTTCGATGAACTGGATCAGCTTCCGCCCGATGCCCTGATTTTCGTGCGACGAGTTGACGTACAAGCAGGCCAGTTCACCTTTTTTCTGTTCGGGATAAACGTGGAGCGCCACGCACGCGACCGGGTTTTTATCAATTTCAAAGATGGAATAGTCGCCGAGATTTTTCTCAATGGCCGCCTTGCTGCGTTTGACCAGCTCTTCAGCCTCCACGGCGGCCTTGGTCAGCAATTGGATCGCCCGCACGTCTTTTTTCCGGGCCGGCCGGATTTGCTGGTATTCGTTCGCGTAAATGAGCGTGCCGATGCCATCGTTGGAAAACACCTCCGCCAGCAAACCCTCATCCACCTTGCCGTTGATGATATGGACGCGCGGGACACCGGCTTTGCAGGCCAAAACCGCGTGTTGCGCCTTGGACAGGATTTCCGGCGCAAATCCGGCGCTGTTTTGCTGCAACAGATTTTGCAATTCGGACACCAGCATCTGCCGGATGAGCTGCTGGTTGTAACGCAACCCATCTTGTGCCGTAATGAAAATGAGTTTGATGGCCTTGAGCGCCTCCGCCACGGCCACCGCCACGCCGTCCGAATTCACGCGGTACGTCTTGCCGTCACCGTCGAATCCGAGCGGTGGAATGACCGGGATGACATCCTGTGCCAGCAATGTTTGCAACAACCCGGCATCCACCCGCTCAACCTTGCCGGTGAACAAATGGTCCACGCCCTGAAGAATCCCCATCGGATGTGCGATTATCACGTTCGTGCTGGCGGCGCGCAGGTCGTTGGCTGAAAGGCCTTCGAGGATTTCGTGCGTGAGCCGGTTGGCAGCGGTGAGCGCGAGCTGGAGCGTTCCGGCGTCCGTGATGCCCGAGCCGTCAAGATTGGACGGGCTGATTTTTTGTTCCTCGGCCAGCGCCTTAATCTGCGCCGAGGCGCCGTGCACCAGCACGACGCGGATGTTCAACGAGCGCAACACCGCGACGTCCAGCAGCAACGTCGCGAAATTCTCGTCGGTCACGATCGCACCGTCGACGGCCAGAATGAACGTCCGGTCGCGGAATTGAGGAATGTATTGCAGGATGCCCCGCAGGTCGGTCGGTTTCACGTTTGGTTAATCATTCAATTACAACGCCAAAAATTACAACGCCAAACAAGTATTCGGTTTTCGGCGCGATTCAAACAATTATTTCTTGTCCCAAACGGCTCTCCACGCGCCGGCCATCCCGGGTATCCAGAAAGTGATGGAAATTGTAATGGCCCGGCTGGCGGCTTTGGTTTAGAACAGCCCTGTGTACAGCCAAATGCCGTTTATCATGCCAGTGCTGATTGTGGGCGTGCTGGTGGTGACCGTGGTCAGCACCATTTACGGGATGACCCAGGCGCGCAAACGGCTGGAGGGACTGTTCGCGTTGGCCCAACGATTGGGCCTGAATTTCAGCG
>DATJXK010000034.1:0-3975 GCA_035500235.1 Pseudomonadales bacterium
GGGTTCTGACGGTTTCATGACACGCAAAGACAGAAGAAGTTGCATGTACTTACCATGATAAATGTGATAATCCAGATACGTCTATGGGCATACAGGCAAACAAAAAGAATTTACAACAAAAAGCGGCGGAATGGGTCTGCCGAAACCGCCAAACCCGGTTCTGCCATTTTATCGGGCAGGCAGCGTATCTTTTATGGCGGGTCTATGAGAACCGGAATTTTGACATTTCAACTAACGGCGAGGAATGGCTGCTCAGGAAGCTTTCTTCATTGAAGAACATCCGGTGCATTTTTGACGTGGGAACCAACGTCGGGGAATGGCTGCTGACCAGCAATAAATATTTCCCTGATGTCCCGATTCACGCATTCGAAATATCCCCCACGGTCTTTCCGGAACTGCAAAAAAATACCGCCCATTTGAAACACCCCGTGCTCAACGGGATTGGGCTATCCGACCAAAGCGATGAACTGACAATCCATTATGCGGAGGATTCCAACTATCTGACCACGACTTATCCGGAACACCTCGGCGAGGCCTTTCGCATGCCGGGATCCCAACCGGCAGGCGTTGTCAAATCACAACGGGTCCCGGTGATGCGCGGGGACGACTACGCCAAAAAAACCGGCATCACCTTTATAGACGTGCTTAAAATTGATGTGGAGGGCATGGAAGAACGGGTCTTGCGGGGATTCGAGCCTATGTTTGCCCAGCGGCGCATTCGCCTGGTCCAGTTTGAATACAACACAACGAATATTGTTTCTAAATTTTTGTTGCGTGATGCCTACGAGTTCTTCAACAAACTGAATTATTGCGTGGGAAAGTTATATCCCAACTATGTGGATTTTCGGGACTATCATTACCGGCAAGAAGATTTTTGCGGACCCAACATGGTGGCTGTGCACAAAGACGACGCCGAATTACTGAAACTTTTGAGTTCGAAAAAAGCATAGAAAATACGAACCCGGGCAAGGATGGTAGCATTTCGGCGGGTGACGCATCGCATTTACTGCGCGATCAGGCATAACAAAAAAATCAGGCGCCAGAAAAATTCTGACGCCTGAGATAAATAAAACGGTGATGGCCAGATAAAATTACTGTTTCCGGCGCCAGGCAAGGAAACCAGCGGCACCTGCAACCATTAATCCTAAGACGGACGGTTCAGGCACAGGTTGAAAGGCCAAACCATCAGGCTCAACGATACCGGTGGCGAAGGGGTTGACCGTTCCGCCGGGCGTGATTTCAACGATCCTGCCATCGGTACCATTACTATACGACTCCCCGACAAACAAGTTGCCTGAGCCGTCAAACGCCATGCCGTTAGGGGCGCTCAATCCCGTGACGAAGATGCTTTGGGTTCCACCCGGAGTATATTCATAAATCCTGCCGCTGCCGTTATCCGTTTGAAACAGAGTGCCCGCGCTGTTAAACGCCAGGCCGGCGGGGAAATTCAATCCAGTGACAGAAAAAGAGCCCGCTGTTCCGTTCGGCAGAAGTTCGGAAATGTAACCGTTATTGCCCCCGCCGCCTCCAACGAACAGATCACCGGCGCTATTAAATGCCAATGCCGTAGGGATGTTAAAACCTGAGGCAAAGAGGCTTTGCACTCCAGCCGGCGTATATTTGTAGATGTTACCGCTGCTGTAATCCGCCTCAAAGAGATCGCCCGCGTTATCAAAGGCCAGCCCGACAGCATCCACGCCGTTGTAAAAAGTAGTCTGCGTTCCGGCCCGCGAGAATTCAGTGATGGAACCTGTATCTCCAGCATTAAGGGCAGTATTTCCCACGAACAAGTCACCATTGGCGTTAAACGCGACGCCATCAGGATAATTCAAGCCGGAGGCGAAGGTGCTTTGCACGCCTCCCGGGGTATATTCATAGACATGGCCGGTGGCAAAACTCGAAACAAACAGATTTTGCGCTTGAGCGCTGGAGATCGTGAATAAGACAGCTCCCGCAAAAGCGGCGCCGCCAAGTGAACGATAGGTGATTGCATTTCTGGTTTTCATAACGATGGCTGGGTTAGTGATGTGGGATTTAGTTAAGTCGCAAAATCATGGAGTTCGCACTCTATGAAGAAGCGTTATAAACTACTCGTATTTCGGTATATATATCAAGAAAAATATGTCTAAAACAGGTCATTTTTATTCATTTTTGGGCCAAAAACCATTTTTAACGGTTAAATCCGGACCTAACCTTAACCACAACGATAACAGATAGCCCAAACCTCGTAAGAACTTGCCTCATAACTGGCCTGGAGATATTTTTAGGCCGAAATAATGCCGTCTTCCCATTCTCCATATGACCTCGTGGTGTGCTATCGAATTTGCCCGGTGATGTCGCGGTCGGCTTCGGCGATTTTTCAGGGAGACAAATACCTGCTTTCCAAGGTAGCGCTGGAATCATTCAAGGCGGCGGTGGGAAATTTGCGCGTGAAGCTGCACGTGCTGCTGGACAAGTGCCCGCCGGAATATGAGAAACTGTTCACGGACATCTGGGACCCACGCGACCTCGTGCTGGAACGTCACCCGGGCATCGGCAACCGCGGCACGCTGCTGCGCCAATACCAGGTGCTCTGCGAACAAGAGGACGCCGAACTGGTTTATCTGGCGGAGGACGATTATGTGTACCATCCCGGCTCGTTTGAAACCATGGTCGGCCTGCTGCGCGACCACCCGGAAGTGGATTATCTCACGCCGTATTATCATCGCGATTACGACACCGTGGCGATGCACCAGCTTCATTCGCAGACAATTCAATACGGAGGCGTGACATGGAAAACGGTGAAGACAACGACAGGCACGTTTGCCACGCGACGCAGCATCCTGCGGCCGACGAAATGGGTGTTCGATACGCTGCTGCAAAAGGTTTTGTTCTCCGAGCAAACGGACGTGGGTGTGTGGCTGGCGCTGACGAAGTACGACATTTTCAATCCGGTCAAGTACGTGACCTGGCCGTTTCAAAACCGTTATTTCGCATGGAGCTTGTTCACGGTCTGGTGGACATGCTGGCGGCAGGTACTTTTCGGACGGCGCTATACGCTTTGGGCGGCGAAGCCGTCCCTCTGCACGCACCTCGCAGAAGGGCTCACGCCACTGGGATACGATTGGGACAAAGAATTACAGACACGGGTTGAGGCGGCGAGGAAGAGTTGAGAATTCGGCCGCGCAGGAGCGCGGCCCTACCACGATCCAATTTACTTGGCATTTACGCGGGGCATGCCGGAGCCGGCATGGTTAGTCATATTCGGTTTTCAGGTTTACCGCGCTTAAGTACACCTGAGAGTGAGTCATGGCAAGGTTTGCAGGCATAGTGAAATCGGTGCGGCTCATTCGGGTGTAGCGGAGGTGCTGTTGGTAGGTTCAGGTGCACCTGTAGCAAATGCCCAGCAGCGGTCGAACTCCTGCTTTCCCCCAAAATAGTTATAGTTGAAATCGTGATCGTTTTGGCGAATCAGGTTGATTTGTTGCACAAAATCATTGGTTTGCAGGCAAAGCAAGGCATACCGGGCATACGGATAGCGAAAGCGTGTCTTGTCTGGATTGAGCTGGGCGAATTTCTCGTAGCTGGCCTGGATGTCCGGCCAGACATCGGGGATGAGCCAATAGTCCCGGCGTTCCTCGCTCGCAAGTGTGCCATAAAATTGGCTGTGCGCGTTCACCAAAATCAGCGGCACACGGCCGCCCCAATTGGTCGAGGCCACGCATTGGCGGCCAAACTCGAGCATGTCATCACGCGAACCGTACCATTCCGGCAGAAGAAAATGCAGTTTGGCCCGGCAGGCCAGGTAATTGTTGGGGTCTGCTTTCATGGCGCGATCAAACCATTTTTCCATTTCCGGCCGGCCGGTTTGCTGGCCAAGAACGACGGAAATCATCAGGGTAGGAATTTGCGGGTCCTGCGGATCCAGCGACCACGCGTGTTCAAGTGCTTTTTGGGCCACATCGAGCCGTTCCTTAAACAACTGCCAGCCCTCGG
>DATJXK010000035.1:0-11272 GCA_035500235.1 Pseudomonadales bacterium
ATCACCATTACCTCCGGCGGGCATTTTGGGATTATCGCCGATGGCTGCTCCAATATGCTGGTTACGGGAGCGACCATCCTTGAAGCCAACGCGAGGGACGGGTTTAACCTGATTGACAGTTCTTATGTGGTGGTGACGAATTGCAATATCCAGGGCAGCGACGATGGGATGGTGCTCAAAAGCGATTATGCCCTGGGGCAGGTGATTGGCGAGAGGGACGTTCATATCGTCAATTGCCAGATTAGCTCCACGGAAAACAACGCGCTGCAAATTGGTTCGGAAACCGTGGGAAATTTCTCGGACATCTCGTGGAACAATATTGGCGTCAACGGCTCAGGCAAGGCGGGCATCGGCATCGTCACCGAAGACGGCTCAGTCATTGACGGCGTGACGTATGATAATATTCGCCTGACGAATTGCGCCTGCCCGATTTTCCTGAAGCTGTGTTATCGCACGAGTGGCAGCCCAAACCCGATTGTCGGACGGATCCGGAATATCAGCTACAACAACATCACGGCGATTCACTCGACACTGTTCAGCCATACGAACAGTTGCACGATTGATGGCTTTTCTACGACGACAAATATTCCGGTAGAAAATGTGACGTTTAAAAATGTGAGCATCACGACGCCGGGCGGCATGCCGGCCGTGGCGATTACCAACGTGCCGTTGGAAAATAATAGCGATTACGTGCCCAATGACATGGGCATGCGGCCATCCTACGGATGGTATCTGCGCTATGCGAACAACATCAGCTTTACCAATTGCCAGGTGCATTGTGACGCCGACGACGACCGTCCGGCGGTGATCGCCGACGTGGCAACGAATATTTTATTTCAAAATTTCATCGCGGACGTCGGGGCCAACGACACGAACTATGACATGGGATTTACCGGCGTGATGGGATACGACGTCATCAATGCCACTGCCTCGGCTAACGCGCCGTCGCCGGGCTCGGCGTTACGAATTTCCAACAATGGCTCAACTGCGGCATCCATTGTTTCGCCGCCGTACTTCGGTCCGGGCGATGGGATTTATTTTAGCACCCAAGATGTGATGATCGGTTCGGGTACGTCCGGCACAACCATTCGTTACACAATCGACGGCACCACACCGTCGCCGGTGAACGGCATTGTTTATACGGGGCCGGTTTCGCTTAACGTTGAAACGGTCCTGCGCGCGATCGCCTACGCGCCCGGCATGAGCAACAGCGCCGTGAACACGGCCATCTATAATTTCCCGGGCACGGGTTTGTATGTGCCGCCGCCACCGCCGCCGCCACCCATGACCAACTTTGGTTTTTTGGCGGTTAATTTGCCCTACGCCACCAACGGCGCCATCGCCGCCGTGCAGAACGATAGCCTGGAACCCGGCGGCCATTGGCTCGCGCTCGAAGCCACCAGCCCTGGGGCATTTATTATGTATCCCCTTTCCGCCATTCCTGCCGGTACGTATGACCTGCAACTCGTGTGGAAGGGCAATAACGACCGTGGCATTATCAGCCTGGCTTTGGACGGCACCGTCCTTGGAAATAATCTGGATCAATATTCCTCCGGCCAAAGTTATCCGACTACCGATTACGGTGATGTCACATTTACCAACGCCACCTCGCACACCATTGTCATGACGGCTGTCGGCAAAAATCCGTCGTCATCGGCCTATTGGATTTCGGCCTCCGAATTTGTCTTTAATCTCGTGCAACCGCCGCAACCTGTGATCAGTAATGCAGCCAGTCTCGGTAACGGCACCTTCAAGTTGAGCGGGTCGGGCTATCCGACCATTTCCTATCAGGTACAGATGAGCACAAATCTGCTAAGCGCGAATTGGATAACCATCGGCTCAACTGCCGCCGACACAAATGGCATCTTGAGTTTTACTGATACGAATGCCACGGGTGCGGCGCAGTTCTATCGTTTTGTCACGACGCCGTCGGACTATTAAGATTCGAGCGCCTTGAGCGCGGCCTGGGTGTGCTCGCGCTTGCCCTGCCAGTCGCCAAGGCGCTTTTTATGGTCGTCCAAAACGGCTGGTGGGACTTTTTGGGTGAAGTTGGGATTGGCCAGTTTCTGTTCGACTTTGGAAATTTCGTTTTCGATTTTTTCCAATTCTTTTTTCAGCCGGATCTTTTCCGCTTCGGTGTCCACCAGGCCTTCCAGCGGCAGGAATAGTTCGCCCGCTTCATGGCGCACGGCGAGGACGTTTTTGGCCGGTTGAAAACTAGCGTTTACTTCCACGGCTTCCGCGTTGAGCAAGAGTTTTAAAACTTCGGTGTCAATGGCTTGTCCATTTCGCTTGAAAACGAACTTCACTTTCTTGTTCGCCGGGATGTTCGCTTGCCGGCGCAAATCGCGACCCTGCACAATCAATTCATTCCGCGCTTCGATAATTTTCTCATCGCGCTCGCCCAGCGCGTAATGCGATTTGAAATCATCGTCCAGCGGCTTCGGCCACGGCGCGAACATGATCGTCTTTCCGCCCTGATTCTCCGGCATGTCCTCGCTGTAACCCATCCCGTGCCACAGTTCCTCCGTGATGAACGGCAGAAACGGATGGAACATACGCAGCGTGTGCGACAAAACAAAATCAATCACGGCGATGGTGTTCGCCTTGCGCGCGGCATCACCGCCCTGCAGCGCCGCTTTGCTTGCCTCGATGTACCAATCACAATATTCGCTCCAGAAAAAGCGGTACAATACGGCCGTGGCATCGCTGAATTTGTAATCGGCAAAGGCCGTGGCGATTTCGCGCAATGCCGCGTCCAGCTTGAGTAAAATCCATTTGTCATCCGGCGCGAGCAGTTTTGGGTCGATCTCGCCCTGCACTTCGCCGCCCTGCATCTGCCTAAAACGGCAGGCGTTCCAGAGCTTGTTACAAAAATTACGGCCCAGCTCGACGTTTTGTTCATCGAACAAAATATCCTGCCCCAGCGGCGCCGCGCGCATCACGCCGAAACGCAACGCATCCGCGCCGTACTTGCCGATGAGGTCCAGCGGGTCGGGCGAATTGCCCAGGCTCTTGGACATCTTGCGCCCCTGTTTGTCCCGGATGATGCCGGTGAAATAAACATTCTTGAAAGGCATCGCATCCGGCAGTCCGAACTTCGCGTCGCCCATGAATTCGTACCCGGCCATGATCATGCGTGCCACCCAGAAGAAAATAATGTCCGGCCCCGTCACCAGGTCTGTCGTCGGATAAAATTTCTTCAACGTTTCCGTTTGTTCCGGCCAACCCATCGTCGCAAACGGCCAGAGCCAGGAACTGAACCAGGTGTCGAGAACGTCGGAGTCTTGGGTATAGACAGAAGAAAGTTGTGATTCGGTCTCTGGAAATCCGGGATTAACACAATGCCAAACATACCATTGCTCGCGTTCTGAGTTCCACTCTGCACGAGTCCAATGTGATTCTTTCCATGTTCCGTCCGGTGTTGGAACTTTGGTGTCATACTCGACAATACCTTTAGCACGCTCGCTTTTTGCATCTTGCCCCTCGTCGCCTTCAATGTCAGCGACATCGCTCTCGTCTGCCCATCCGTGCCAAACCGGAATCCGGTGCCCCCACCACAATTGCCGGCTGATGCACCAATCCTGCAAGCCGCCCATCCAATGGTCGTACACCTTCGCCCAGCGATCGGGATGGAACTTCATCTTTCCCTCCGCCACCACCGCGCGCGATTTTTCCGTGCTGGGATATTTGAGGAACCATTGCTCACTTAAACGCGGCTCAATCGGCACATCCGTGCGTTCGCTGAAGCCCACGTTGTTTGTGTACGGCTCTTCCTTTTCCAGCGCGCCCAGTTCCGTCAGTTTTTCCACCGCCACTTTGCGCGCTTTGAAACGATCCAGCCCATTCAAATCCGCTCCCGCGGCGGCGTTCATGATGCCGTTGGCCTCAATGACTTCGATCTGCGGCAGCTTGTGACGCAATCCGATATCAAAGTCCGCCTTGTCATGCGCCGGCGTCACCTTCAGCACACCCGTGCCGAATTCAAATTCCACGTGCTCATCGCCGATGATGGGAATGAGTTTTTGTTCGCGCGGCAATTCCACCGGCAACGGCCGCACGATGTGCTTCCCAATCAGATGCGCATAGCGCGTGTCCTTCGGGTTCACCGCCACCGCCGTATCGCCCGGGATGGTCTCCGGCCGCGTCGTCGCAATCGTCAAAAACGTTCCCGGCGCTTCCGCCACTTCCACTTTGAAATAGCAGAGCGATCCCTTCTGCTCCTTCATGATCACTTCTTCATCCGAGAGGGCGGTGAGCGACACGGGGTCCCAGTTCACCATGCGTTTACCGCGATAGATATGGCCCTTCTTATAAAGTTCCACGAAGACCTTCTGCACACAGCGAGAATACTCCGGGTCCATAGTGAACCGTTCGCGCGACCAATCACACGATGCGCCCAGCTTCTTCAATTGCTGGATGATGATGCCGCCGTGCTTTTCCTTCCATTGCCAGACACGCTCGAGAAATTTCTCGCGGCCCAGGTCGTCGCGATGCTTGATCTCGCCCGCTTTTTTGAGCGTGCGTTCCACCACCGTCTGCGTGGCGATGCCCGCGTGGTCCGTGCCCGGCAACCACAGCACTTCCTTGCCGTCCATGCGCGCCTTGCGCGAGAGAATGTCCTGGATGGTGTTATTCAGCACGTGCCCCATCGTGAGCACGCCGGTGACGTTGGGCGGCGGGATGACGATGGAATATGCCGGCTTGGCAGATTTTTCGTTCGCGACGAAAAATTTTCCGTCGAGCCAAAATTGATACCATTTATCTTCAACCGCCTGGGGTTCGTAAGCTTTAGTGAGTTCGCTCATTTCGGAAAATAAATTTAGCCACGGATTAAACACCGATGGAACACGGACGGAATTCTATCTGTGTTTAATCTGTGTTTCATCTGTGGCTTAAAAAGTCACTTCTTCAGGAGCGCAAACTCCATTGAGTCCGTCAGCGCCTGCAAGCTGGCCTCGATGATATTTTCGCTCACGCCCACCGTGCCCCATTCGCGTTTGCCGTCGGTCGATTGTATCAGTACGCGCGTTTGCGCCGCCGTGCCCGTGCCCGAATCCAAAATGCGCACCTTATAATCCGTCAGCGAGATCTTCTTCAAATGCGGAAACGACTTCGTCAACGCCGCGCGCAACGCGCCATCCAGCGCGTTCACCGGGCCATCGCCTTCGGCCACTTCATGGTGCGTCTTCGTGCCCACGCGCACGCGCACCGTGGCTTCGCAGATGGATTCCTTTGCATCGCCGCGCATCGAGACATGGTACGTGTCCACCTGGAACGGCGCTTCGCGATGTTTCAACGTCTTGCTGATCAACAACGCCAGCGAGCCTTCCGCCGCTTCGTATTCGTAGCCTTCATTCTCCAGCTCTTTGATGCGGGTCAGGATGGTCTTCAGCTCCGGCGTATCGTTTGCCAGTTTGAAACCCAGCTCGTGCGCCTTCATCACGATGTTGCTGCGGCCTGCGAGATCGCTGACCAGCACCGTGCGCGCATTGCCGACTACTGCCGGGTCAATGTGCTCATAGCTCGATGCCAGTTTTTGCACCGCGTTCACGTGCGTGCCGCCCTTGTGCGAAAATGCCGCCGAACCTACCCACGGCTGGCGCGGGTTATGGCGCAGGTTTGCGATTTCATCCACGAACTGCGAAAGTTCCTTTAACTTCGACAACGACTTCGCCGGCACACTTGTCTTTTTTAATTTCAACGAGATGCACGGGATTGCGCTCGTCAGGTTGCAGTTCCCCGTGCGCTCGCCGTAACCGTTGATCGTGCCCTGCACGTGGTCCGCGCCCATGCCCAGGGCCGCCAGTGCGTTCGCCACACCCATGCCGATGTCGTCGTGCGTGTGGATGCCCAGCTTGCAATTCAACTTGCCCGCGGCCACGCGCGTGATCGCCGCGACTTCTTCCGGCAAACAACCGCCGTTGGTATCGCACAACACCACGTAATCCGCGCCGGCCTTTTCCGCCGCTTGCCAGGTGGAGATGGCGTACTCCGGGTCCAGCTTGTAACCGTCAAAAGCATGCTCGGCGTCGTAGATGACGTATTTGCCGTTATCTTTGAGATGCTTGACGGTGTCGCCGATCATGCCGAGGTTTTCTTCCGGCGTGCAGCGCAGGACTTCCTTCACGTGCAGCATGGAGGTCTTGCCGTAGATCGTTACCACCGGCGTGCCCGCCTCAATGAGCAGGCGCACCTGGTCATCCTGTTCCACGGCTACGCCCTTGCGTCGCGTGGAACCAAACGCCGCCAGCCGCGCGTTCTTAAATTTTTTCTTTTTGGCCTGCGCGAAAAATTCGATGTCCTTGGGGTTCGATCCCGGCCAGCCGCCTTCAATATAATGCACCCCAAAAGCGTCGAGCTTTTCAGCAATGCGGAGTTTGTCCGCCACTGAAAAATTGATGCCTTCGCCCTGCGAACCGTCGCGCAGGGTCGTATCATATATTTCTACCTGGGGTTTCATAAATGCCCGCTTGCCGCGCCGTAATTCTTAATGAAGGCGGGTCGAAACGGATGTGTAGTATCTCTGATTTTTTCCTTCCTTGCAAATGGCAAAAAGCGGCAGGGGACCTGGCACATCCTGCCAGGCGGCAAATGATATATGTGCGGGAAAGTGGCTACACTGGCTATATCGTTGGTAATCAACCGCTAAAGTGGCTACACCGTTGATTCTCAGGGATTAAAGTGGCTACATTTTGCTTTTATTCCCTGAACCCGCGATTCTTTGGAAGAAAATTTCTTTAGTCAGAGACGCCTTACGTCGTCTCCACGTAGACAAGATTTATTCCTTTCTTCGCTGTTCCAGCCATTTCACCCGCACCGTTAGTTTCTCCTGTCCGGCCACGATATCGGAAATCTTACTCTCCAGTTTTTCGAGCCGAAATAACGCCCCGATTAGCTTTGATTCGAGGTTCACCGTTTTTTCGTTCAGTTGATGTTCCATGTTCGCCAATTTTAGATCCACCGGTCCCACGATATTCCGGATCTCGTGGATCTGCTCCCTGATCTGGTCAAAAATGTCAGCCATTTTTCCTTCCTTGCATTCTAATGCGCCCCTTCCAGCGGTTTGGAATGTCAAACTTTTCGGTATAACCAGCTTGGCTTGTGCCACCCTCCTGGCTGGCGCGGATTTCTATTTGTGCCATCTGAACTGTGCCAATGCCCTTTTTATTGTGCCATTGCGACACTTTTGGCACAGCCCGTAAGGGGGCCATGCCAAATGAATTATGCATTTGCCCCTTTGTTTTCGTGCTTTTTGCAAATTATTTCCGTACGGCATTGCCATTGCTAAAAGGATTCCAAACGGTTCCATAGGGGAACCAGAAACAACGAAGGTAAAAACAATTTTATGGCAAAAGTTTTAGGTATTGATTTGGGAACAACGAACTCGTGTATGTCGGTTATGGAAGGCGGCGAGCCTCTCGTGCTCGAAAATTCCGAGGGCAAACGCACCACGCCCAGCGTGGTCGCCTTTACCAAGAGCGGCGAACGCCTTGTGGGCGAGGCCGCCAAGCGCCAGGCCGTCACGAATTCGCGCAACACGGTCTACTCCATCAAACGCTTCATGGGCCGCAAATTCGACGAAGTGTCCGAGGAAGTGAAACGCGTCCCGTACAAGGTCGTGAAAGCTGCCAACGGCGACGCTGCCGTGGAAGTCGAAGTCGAAGGCAAGCCGAAACAGTTTTCGCCGCCGGAAGTCTCCGCGATGATCCTGGCCAAGCTGAAAGCCGACGCGGAAATGCGCCTCGGCGAGAAAATCACGCAGGCGGTCATCACTGTGCCCGCGTACTTCAACGATTCACAGCGCCAGGCCACCAAGGACGCCGGCCGCATCGCCGGCCTGGAAGTCCTGCGCATTATTAACGAGCCTACCGCGGCCTCGCTCGCGTACGGCCTCGACAAAAAGAAAGACGAAAAAATCGCTGTCTATGACTTAGGCGGCGGTACGTTCGACATTTCCGTCCTCGAAATCGGCGACGGCGTGTTTGAAGTCAAAGCCACCAACGGTGACACCCACCTGGGCGGTGACGACTGGGACAATCGCATCATGGATTGGATCCTGGACGAATTCAAAAAAGATTCCGGCATGGACCTGCGCACGCAGCCCGATGCTTTGCAACGCATTAAAGAGGAAGCGGAAAAGGCGAAGATCGCCCTCTCGAGCGCCCAGCAATATGACATCAATCTGCCGTTTATCACGGCGGACGCCAGCGGCCCCAAGCACATCCAGAAATCATTGAGCCGTGCGAAAATGGAACAGCTTACGGACGAGCTCTTTGAGCGCACCATCAAGCCCACGAAGGCCTGCTTGAATGATGCCGGCATCGAGGCCGCCAAGATTGACGAGCTGGTGCTCGTCGGCGGCATGACCCGCATGCCCCGCGTGGTGGAAACGGCGAAAACGCTCGTCAACAAACCACCCCACCAGGGTGTGAACCCGGACGAAGTCGTCGCCATCGGCGCGGCCATCCAGGCCGGCGTGCTCAAGGGCGAAGTGAAGGACGTGTTGCTCCTGGACGTGACCCCGCTGTCTCTCGGCATCGAGACGCTCGGCGGCGTGTTCACGAAATTGATCGAGCGCAATACGACCATCCCGACGCGCAAATCGGAAATTTTCTCCACCGCCAGCGACAACCAGCCGGGCGTGGAAATCCATGTGCTCCAGGGGGAACGCCAGTTCTCCAAGGACAACAAGACCATCGGCAAATTCCATTTGACCGAATTGCCGCCCGCCCCGCGCGGTGTCCCGCAAATCGAAGTGACCTTCGATATCGACGCCAACGGCATTTTGCATGTTGGCGCCAAGGACCTGGGCACGGGCAAGGAACAGAAGATCACCATTACGGCCAGCAGCGGTCTCTCGAAAGATGAAGTCGAGAAGATGCGCCGCGACGCCGAGACACACGCCGAGGAGGACAAGAAACAACGGGAAGAAGTGGAAGTGCGGAATGAAGCGGACAACGCGGTGTACCGCACCGAGAAGATGCTCAAGGACAACGCCGATAAAATTTCCGGCGATGACAAGGGCAAGATTGAGAGCGCGGTCAACGCCGTGAAGGAAGCCTTAAAAGGCAGCGACGGCGGCGCCATCAAAGCCGCCGCGGAGAAGCTGAACGAAGCCTGGCAGGCCGTGAGCGCGGAGCTTTACAAAGCTGCCGCGGCCAAGGCCCAGGCGGAGAAGGGGCAGGCCGGCGGCCAGGGTCCTGGCGGCCAGCCCGGAGGCGAAGCGCCGAAGTCCGACGAAAAGAAGGACGAAGGCGTGATTGACGCCGAAGTCGTGGACGAGGAAAAGAAATAAATTCACGGGCGCGCCTGAAAAGGCGCGCCCATTTCTTTGGATAATTTTCCCATCGCCAGTGCGCTGGGATTTGATATAGTAACCATTCAAACTAACAACAAAATAACTGAACTATGGCATTAAACGTAAAACCAATCGGCGACCGTATCCTGGTCGAGCCGGCTGAAGAAAAAGAAGTAAAGAAGGGCGGCATTATTATCCCCGATTCCGCCAAAGAAAAACCGCAGGAAGCAATTGTCGTCGCGCTCGGCACGGGCAAAACCGATGACAACGGCAAAAAAGTCGCTTTCGAAGTGAAGAAGGGCGACCGCGTCCTGGTCTCCAAATACGGCGGGACCGAAATCAAAATTGACGGCAAGGAATACAAGATCCTTTCCTCGGACGACATTTTGGCCGTCCTCGAATAATTACCAACAACCATCAACATTAACTAAGATCTAATATATGGCAGCAAAACAATTAGTATTTGACGAACAGGCGCGCCAGGCGATTTTGCGCGGCGTCAGCAAGCTTTCCAAAGCCGTCGTCGCCACGCTCGGGCCCAAAGGCCGCAACGTGGTCATCGACAAAAAGTTCGGCTCTCCCACCGTCACCAAGGACGGCGTGACTGTGGCCAAGGAAATTGACCTGGAAGACCCGTATGAAAACATGGGCGCCCAGATGGTCCGCGAAGTCGCCAGCAAGACGAGCGACACCGCGGGCGACGGCACCACGACCGCGACGGTTTTGGCCGAGGCAATTTACCGCGAAGGCTTGAAGTTCGTCACCGCGGGCGCGAATCCCATCGGCATCCAGCGCGGCATCAACAAGGCCGTGGAAGCCGCGGTGGGCCAGCTCGACAAAATTTCCAAGAAGGTGAAAGACAAAGAGGAAATCAAGCAGGTCGCGGCAGTTTCCGCCAACTGGGACTATGATATCGCCGATAAAATCGCCGATGCCATGGACAAAGTGGGCAAAGACGGCACCATCACCGTGGAAGAAGCCAAGTCCATCGAAACCACCCTCGACGTCGTCGAAGGCATGCAGTTTGATAAAGGCTATCTTTCTCCTTACTTCGTCACGAGCGCCGACACGATGGAAGCCAAGCTCGAAGACGTGTACATCCTGAATTACGAGAAGAAAATCAGCAACCTGAAGGATTTGCTGCCGATTCTCGAAAAGACCGCCAAGCTCGGCAAGCCGCTGCTCATCATCGCTGAGGAAGTGGAAGGCGAAGCGCTCGCGACCCTGGTCGTGAACAAGCTCCGCGGCACCATCAATGTGTGTGCCGTCAAGGCCCCCGGCTTCGGCGACCGCCGCAAAGCCATGTGCGAAGACATCGCCATCCTCACCGGTGGCAAGTTCATCAGTGAAGATCTCGGCATCAAGCTCGAGAACCTCAACCTCGACGACCTGGGCCGCGCCAAGAGCGTCGTGGTGGACAAGGAAAACACGACCATCGTGGAAGGCGGCGGCAAGAGCTCGGAGATCCAGGGCCGCGTCAACCAGATCCGCCGTCAGATCGAGGAGACCACCTCCGACTATGACCGTGAGAAGCTCCAGGAACGCCTGGCCAAGCTGGCCGGTGGTGTCGCTGTCATCAATGTCGGCGCCGCGACCGAGAGCGAAATGAAGGAAAAGAAAGCCCGCGTCGAAGACGCGCTGCACGCCACCCGTGCGGCTGTCGAAGAAGGCATCGTCCCTGGCGGCGGCGTGGCTCTCATCCGCTGCTTGCCCGCTCTGGAAGCCCTCAAACTCGAAGGCGACGAGCAAATTGGCGTGGATATTGTCAAGCGCGCTATCGAGTTCCCGACCCGCGCCCTGGCCGACAACGCCGGCGTGGAAGGCTCGGTCATCGTGCAGGAAATCAAGAAGCGCAAAGGCAACGAAGGTTACAATGTCGCCACCGGCGCCTATGAAGACCTCGTCAAAGCCGGCGTTGTTGACCCGAAGAAAGTCACCCGCAGCGCGCTGCAGAACGCCGCGTCCATCGCC
>DATJXK010000036.1:0-10193 GCA_035500235.1 Pseudomonadales bacterium
CGCCGGTGGCATTGGAATGGCCCATCGCTGCGCCGAACAGCCACGCCACAAAGCCGGATTCGAACCCGCCGAGTTCGTTGGAGGTGCCGATGAAGAGACTGTTAATGGCCGAAACGCGCCCGCGCTTTTCATCGGGCGCGAGAAGTTGCACGAGTGATTGCCGGACGACAACGCTGACGTTGTCCACGGCCCCACAGGTGACCATCATTGCGAACGCCACCCAAATCCAGATGCTGTTGGGAATGGCCGGGCCAAAGCAGTTTTGATTGGCGACGCCGAAGATGATAGTGGCCACGCCGAAAGCTGCGACAGAGAGGAGCATGGCGCGCCCGGCTTTTTTCAGCGGCGGACGATGCGCCAGGAGAAACGCGCAGAAGACTGCGCCGATGGGCATGGCGGCGGTGAGGAGGCCGAAGCCACTGGGGGTTTGCAAGATGTCCTTCGCAAAAATGGGGAAGAGCGACGTCGCCCCACCGAGCAGGACGGCAAACAGGTCCAGCGAAATAACACCGAGGATAATTTTGTTTTCAAAAATGAAATGAATGCCGACGGAGAGGTTTTCCAATGAAAAAGGCTGGCGCGCGGCGACTTTATGTTCGCGCCGGATGAAGGAAATCATGACGAAGTAAACGAGCGAGGCAAGGGCCGCAATGGCATAGACGATCCAGGGATGCCCCTCGTGTGCAACGATCGTGCCGCCGGAAGCAAAGCCCAGCATGGTGGCGAGTTGAAACGTGCCGCTGTTGAACGTCACGGCTTGCGGAAGTTGTTCGCGCGTGACGAGGTGCGGCAGGAAGGCGGCATTGGCGGGCCAAAGGATGGTCCGGGCCGCGCCGAGGGCGGCGAGACAAATGTAAATGCAAATGACCGGGGCGTTCAGACCGGAGACGAGCGCCAGGCCAGACGCGCCGACGGCAATGAGGAAATTCATCAGGAGAACGACGCGCTTGCGGTTGAAATTGTCTGCGATGTAACCCGCAGGCAGGGTGCAGAGGACGATGGAGATCATCTGGGACAGGCCGACGAAGCCGAGGGCCAGCGCAGAATTCGTCCGATGATAGATGTCCCAATCTACGGCGGCGGAAAGCATCTGGAAACCGAACACAGCGATGAACCGGCCGATGAGGTAGAGGGAAAAGTCGCGGTTCCGAAAGAGCGCATAGGGACTGTGGCTCGCAGGGGCCGGCGCAGGCAAATTGTCCGGCGATTCCGATTCGTTCATGTGAGGGATAGCTTCGAGTTTTGGCGGAGAAGTTTCAAGATTAACCTCTTTTCGAAGACAGGCAGGATGCCTGTCCGGCTATGAAATGGATTGTGAAGAGAAATCGAGAGTTTAAAATGGAACCATGCCTGATGACCCGCCTTCGTTAGACTCCGGCGCGGCAAGCAAACCGCGTTATGCCTGGCCGCGATATGTGCTGGCGGGAGTGATTTTGTTTATCGTGGTGACGATTGTGTGGGTGATATTTGAATCGCGGAAGGTGGAGCAGCAACGGGATTTTGGCGCGCCAATACAAACAAAATAGCCCACCAAAGACTATTTCTTCGTTTTTCCAAACAAAGCGGGCATAAAGGAAGTGCCGTCAATTTTTTCGGGGGGGGCGACCAGTCCAAACCCCGCAGCGGTCGGTAAAAAATCTTGCGCGGAACAATTCAAATCACTCACCTGCCCGGCGGGGATTTTGCCCGGCCAGGAAACAATCATGGGAACCAGCAGGCTGTTGGTTGAAGGATTTTCATGGAAAAATTTCGGGTCAATGCCGCCGGCTTTTTGGGGCACGGTGTCGCTGGTGAAAAATATGACAGTGTTGCTGGCCTGGCCGATTTTGTCCAGTTGCGCGAGCAATTGGCCGATGTTGTTATCGAGGCGCGAAATCATCGCAGCGCGATTTTTTTCGGCTTGCGGCCAGGGTTCTTCGGAAAAGGGAGCATCAGTAGGGACGGTGCGATTGCCATTTCCGGGGATGAGGCAACTCAACATGAGGAAGAAAGGACGATAGTGATTGAACTGGTCGGGTTCACGTTTTTTTACAAACGTCATGGAGAGGGTAGTGAGCCAGTCAGGAATGTATTGGACTTTTTGGCCGCCGGCATTGGCATAAACCTGTTCGGTGCCGTTATAAGCCTGCAAGTCGGTATGCACAGGATTGCATTCGTAGCGCCAGATGGATTGGGCGTAGGGATCAGCGGCGTCGTTGTAATTGAAATAGCCGGCAAATTCGTTGAAGCCTTTCAGCCAGGGCGCGCCGCTGGAACCCTGGTCGCCCAGGTCCCATTCGCCAATCAGGGAGGTAAAGTAACCGGAATTTTTCAGGAGTTCTGCGATCGTGATATCGTTAGGGACGAGCGTCACATCATTCGTGCCCAAGGAAATATCTTTGCCAGTCAAGAGAGCAGCGCGAGCGGGCGAACCTGCGGGAGCACCGGCAGAATAATGGGTGAAGCGAATGCCGCCGGCGGCCAGTTTGTCGAGATTCGGCGTTTGAAAAAGAGTCTGGCCGTAGCAGCTCAAATCGCCGGCGCTCATGGTATTGGCGACGATGAGGATAATATTGGGGCGGCGCGGCAAGGGATGCGATGACTGGGCAGTGGCGGAAAACGCAAAGGCCGCCAGCGCGAGAGCGAGGTAACTAAAGGAGCGCGTGGATTTCATAGGGGATTTGATTTGAATGGCGGAAACGCGTTCAACCTTAGCGCTTCAGCCAGGGGGCGATTTTCTCGCCTGACCAGGTTTCGGCAACCGACTGGCGTTCGCGCGCGATGGCAAAGGTTTTTCCATTGACCAAAATTTCCGCAGCGAACGGCCGGGTATTGTAGTTGGAGGCCATCACGAACCCATAAGCGCCGGCGCTTAAGAGCGCGAGATAATCGCCCTCATCCACTTTGGGCAGCACACGGTCTTTGGCAAAATAATCACCGGACTCGCAGATGCCGCCGACGACGTCAGCTTTGATGGTGGCGGTGCTTTGGCTGACGAGCGGGACGATCTCGTGATAGGCGTCGTAAAACGCGGGGCGAATTAAATCATTCATCGCGGCGTCCACAATAATGAAGTTTCTTTTGCCGGTGCGTTTTAGATATTCGACGCGGGTGACCAAAATGCCGGCGTTACCGCAGATGAAACGGCCCGGCTCGATCAGGATTTTGAGGCCGAGCGGCTGCAGGAGCGGCAGCAGGCGTTCGGCATATTTTGCAGGCGTCAGAATGTTTTTGGCCGCCGGAGATTTCCACCATTTTTCCGAACCGCTTACGAGCGCCGGCTGGTAAATGATACCGAGGCCGCCGCCGATGCTGAGAAATTCCAGTTCATACTGGTCTGCGAGATGGCGGACGAGGGGCTGGATTTTCTCGACGGCTTTTTCAAACGGCGCGATTTCGGTGATTTGTGAGCCGATGTGCATTTGCAGGCCGCGCAGGCGCAGGTTCTTCAACTTGGAAGCGCGGGCGTAAACGCCTTCCACCTGTTCGAACGCGATGCCGAATTTATTTTCATAGGTGCCGGTGGTGATTTTAGCGTGCGTTTTGGCGGCGACATTTGGGTTCACGCGCACGGCCACCGGCGCGATTTTTTTCAGGCGCGCAGCGATTTTATTGATGCGTTGCAATTCCGGTTCGCTTTCGGCGTTGAAGGAATAAACGTTTTGCCGGAGGGCAAATTCGATTTCGGCTTCGGTCTTGGCAACGCCGGCGAAGACGCATTTGCGGGGATCGCCGCCCGCGGCAATGACTCGTTGCAGTTCACCGGCGCTGACGACGTCGAACGCGCTGCCGAGATTGGCGAGCGCGCGCAGGACGGAGAGATTGGAGTTCGCCTTCATGGCGAAGCAAATCCAATGGTCGAGCGGCGCGAGGGCGCGATCGAGTTTTTGGAAATGGTCGGCCAGGGTATGCTGCGAATAGACGTAGAGCGGCGTGCCAAATTTTTTGGCGAGCGCTTCAATCGCTACACCTTCGCAAAATAATTTTTTCCCGGAATAACGGAAATCGTGCATGGTGGTAAGTGTATGGGAGCCAGGGCAAAATGCCAATATCAAGCCTGCGCTCCAGGCTTCAGCGGGACGGCTAATGCCTTTGCAGGATGATTATTGGCCCTTCAGAATCGCCGCGCGCTGTTCCTGGTATTGCGAGGGCGTGATCTGGTTGGACATGTATCTCTGGAGCAATTGCTGGAGCTGCTGCTGCTGGTCGGCAGAAATGGGCGCAGCCGGAGCAGCTGGTGAGGATGCCTGCTGGGCCGGCGTCTCAACCGGAGTGGACCAATTCGTTGCTCCAGCCGTGCTATTGGTTTCAGTCATTGCCGGATTTACCGGATAAGCGGTTGGCGCATTGGTCGGCAGAGGTACGCTGGCTTGTTCGACTGGCGGGACGACGATGCCACTGGGGGTAGTTTGAGCCGGAGCGGGCAGGGTGGCCGGTTGTTCAGGCGCTGCAGACGGAGTGGCTTGTGGCTCAGGAGCGGTTGGCGGTGGCGGAGTCGTTTCCTGGATCGGCGGAGTCGTGGGCGCGGGCGGCGGAGTGGATGGCGCTTGCGACGCCGGGGCGCTACTATCCATAGAATTCATCTGCTGCTGGAGCGCGGCGCGGGCGGCGGCCTGCTGGGGATTGTCATCGGCGCGGATGAAAAATGTGCCTGCGCACAGAATGGTGGCAACGGTCAGTGAAAGTCTGAGGTGCTGCATAAAAAGTGTCTAAGACAGTTTGTACGATAAATCGAGGATTAACGCAACTGCTTTTGGGGTAATAAATTGAGCCAGAGAACGCGGAAGGGCAGGGCCATAAACGAGCGTACCATCATATTGCGGACTTCGGGGCGGGAAACTTTGACGTTTTGCTTCAAATCAATCACGCTGGCCCGCCGCAGCCGGTCAATGGTTTTTATGCCGATCAGGATGGGCCAGGCGCAGGCCAGGCGCAGGCGGAACTGATTGAACGGCAGCGTGTTAGTATAATCCCAGCCGGCGCGCAGGTGTTCTTCCGCTTTATCCAGGTATTCGTGGTAGAGGGGCAGGAAGTTTCGTTCATTGATTGGTGACAGCATGGTTTGGGGCAACAATTTGGCTTTTTCCAATTTCTCGGTGGGCAGGTAACACCGGCCTTTTTTCAGGTCCGCCGGGATATCGCGCAGGATGTTGACCAGTTGGAGACCTTTGCCGAAGCGGACGGCGTCGATCATGAACTGGTTTTCGTCCAGCCGGAGCTGTGGGAACAGGTGCGCGCGGCAAAGTTTGCTCCAAAACTCGCCCACACAGCCGGCCACGCGGTAGGTGTAATCGTCGAGCTCTTTGGCAGTTTCCAGGGCGATGACCTGGGGAGGTTCCGGCATGAGCTGGTCCACAGCCGTGGATTCCGAGTGGGCGAACCGTTTTAAATCCAATTCCTGCCCGCTAATGATCGTGGTCAAAACATTGCGAATGATTTTCTGGTCGGCCTCGGAAAATGTTTGCAGCATGTCCAGGCTATCGGCGGCTTTTTCCAGGAGGAGCCTTTCTTCCGGGGCGCCCTGCTGCCCGGCGAGTTCGGAGAAATTCACCTGGCGGGCGCTTTTGTCGAGGACACGTTCGCGAAATTTTTGCAACGCATCGAGGCGCTGGTTGAGCGGGACGATTTCGGTATCGGCAATGGTATCGGCGGTGCGGGCGAGCAGATAGGCCAGGCCGATTTGAGGGCGAATGGCTGCGGGCAGGACGCGGAGCGTCAGGTAAAAGGAGCGCGAAGTGGCGCGAAGCAATTCGTTTTGCGAAGCGGTCATTGTTAAAAAAGCCGCATAAACCGTACCAGAAAGCCACCGGGAAAGGCACGGTTTTTCCAATTTACTATTTGCCAATCGTTATGATCCGTGCCTTTGGCGCGCCCAAAAAAAAATCCATATTAATTCCCGTTTATCCGGTGGCTAAAACCCCCACCACGCCCCTTTATTATGCGCTCTTTTGAGTTCTTTTGTGGTTAAAAAAATAGCGGTAGCGGCTAACTATGAGTTTAGCCAGTGCGCTGGTAAAATGCCCAAATGATTGGCTTACGATCATTGCAGGCCGAAGGCCTAAACCATAGTAGCCGAGGGCAACACGCGCGCGTGCGCCCTCGAAATACTATCTCCCTCGTGTCTTTGCGCCCTGCAGGGGCGCACCAACGTCTCTGTGGTCTCTGTGACTCTGTGGCAAAACCATCCGGTTCCAACAGCTTCCGTAGCCTTCGGAAGCCTTTAGTAACCTTTAGAAGCCTTTGGAAGGGTAAAATTAACAATCCTTTTTCTTGCCGCGTCGACTTGTCTCGTCGAAGCCAGGCGAAGACGGAAGTCCCGCCCTGCCGGACGAAGACGGGTCGAGCTGAAATTTCAATCCAATTCAACCCTATTCAAGGCCATTCAAGCCTGTTCAAGACCCCCCGGGGGGGAGCCCCCCGTGGTTTTCAAACTATCCAACAGAGGCATATCGGCTGGGCCTTTGCAAAGGCAGGCAAGGGCAGGCAACCCCAGGCAAGGCTATGCCAGACCCCGGGGGGTACCCCCAACCAATTCCAAATATCGAACCAAATTATAAATGAACTTTACCGCAAAATATTGTTAGTAAGGGGTATGACAGTGGCCATGACCATGAACTTCCGGCTTGCATCAGCCTGTGTGCGGAGTTTAACTCCCCCGCAACAGGCTATCGGAAAGGATTCGTTATGATTATTTATGCCATTTGTTTGGTAACCGGGTTGCTTTTTACCGTAGTCACTGTGATGTTCGGGCATTTTTTTGGCGGTAGCGGACATGTGCTCGGCAGTGGCGGGCACGTTGAGGCAGGAGCCGATGCCAGTGACGATCCCGGGATGTCCATTTTCAGCCCCACGGTTATTGCTTCGTTCATTACCGCATTCGGCGGATTTGGCCTTGTTTTCTCTCAATTTCCGACGACGAAACCGGCTATCATCAGCGCGCCGCTGGCCATTTTTGGCGGCGTGGTTGTGGCTGGAGTAATGTATTTCTTTTTTAGCACAGTCTTTCGGCATACCCAAAGTTCCAGTGAGTCGCGGGTGACGAGGCTTGTGAATACCGAAGCCACTATCATTACGCCGATTTCGGAAAACGGCGTGGGCGAAATTGCTTACGTCGTAGGCGGAACACGCTATACCGCGCCGGCACGGGCGGAAGACAGTGTGGCAATAAGCAACGGCCAGACGGTAAAAATTGTCCGCGTTGTTGGCACCCAGTTTTACGTGAAAAAAATCAGTTAACCCAAATCTAAACCTTAATATGACTATGCGCTTTGCTTCTTTCCTGGCCGAAATGGACCTCGGACATGATGCCATCATTATCGGTGTGCCGATTGTTATTGTTTTTGTCCTGTTTATGTTGCTCTACATGGTGTTTAGCCGTTACACCAAGGTGGGGCCGAACCAGGTGCTCGTCATATCGGGTATTAAACGAAAGGCCGACGACGGATCGATACAGGGCTTCCGCATCGTCAAAGGCGGCGGCACGTTTGTTTGGCCGATTTTTGAGAAGGTGGACATCCTCTCGCTGGAGTTGTTGACCATTGATGTGCAAACGCCGGAGGTTTACACGAGCAAAGGCGTGCCGATAAAGGTGGATGGCGTCGCACAAATCAAGGTCAAGGGCGATGACATTTCCATCCGGACGGCCTCCGAACAGTTTCTTGGCAAGGCAGTGGACGAAGTCCGGAACATTGCCACCCAGACCCTGGAGGGACATTTACGCGCGATTCTCGGTACGATGACGGTGGAGGAGATTTATCAGAACCGCGATGCGTTTGCTTCCAAAGTGCAGGAGGTGGCGGCGGGTGATACTGCGAACATGGGCCTTACCATCGTCAGTTTTACGATTCGCGATATCCGGGATACACAGGGTTATTTGGATGCGCTGGGCAAGCCGCGGATTGCGCAGGTGAAGCGCGACGCGCAAATTGCGCAGGCCGAGGCCGACCGTGACGCGACGATCCGTTCCGCGCAGGCCAACCAGGCCGGGCAGGAAGCAAAGTTCCAGGCGGATTCAAAAATCGCCGAGGCGCAACGGGATTATCAATCCAACGTGGCGACGTACCAGGCGGCGGTGAACCAGAAAAAAGCGGAGTCGGACCTGGCGTACGATTTGCAGAAATTTAAAACAGGCCAGCTGGTGAAGGCGGAAGAAGTGCAGGTAAGCATCGTCGAGAAACAGAAACAGATCGAGCTGCAACAGCAGTAAATTTTGCGCCGGCAACGCGAACTGGAAGCGACCGTGCAAAAGCCCGCCGACGCTGAGCGCTATCGCGTGGAGACGCTGGCGAATGCGAAGAAATTCCAGCTCGAAACGGAAGCTGCGGGTTCCGCATCGGCGACGAAAGCAACGGGTTTTGCCAGCGCGGATGTGGCGAAAGTCAGTGGTATCGCCGAGGCCGAGGCGAACAAAGCGCGTGGTTTGGCCGAGGCGGCAGTCATCGAGGCGCAGGGCAAAGCGACGGCCGAAGCGATGCGCGTGAAGGCGGACTCGTTCAAGCAATACAACGAAGCGGCAGTCATCGAAATGATTATGCGCGTGCTGCCGGAAGTGGCGGGCAAGATCAGCGAACCGCTGTCCAAGACCGAGCGCATGGTGATCATCAATTCCGGCAATGGACCGGGTGGCGGCGCAAGCAAAGTGACGGGTGACGTGACGCAGATTATCAGCCAGTTGCCGCCAATATTGGAAGCGCTGACGGGTGTGAAGTTCGAGAAGTTGCTGGAGCAGGTCCCGGCGCTGAAGAAGGCAATGGCGAAGGATGAACCGGAACCGGAGCTGCCGGCGGTTCGGCCCAGCGCCACGATACAGAAAACCTAAAACCTACTTACTAATATGATAGCTGGAATTTTCTCATTATTTTTCATGGTGCTCTTTGGCATCATCGCGCTGGCGGCGTTTGTCTTTTGGATCTGGATGCTGATTGATGCCATCCAGAACAAGGGACTGACCGACGGGGAAAAAGTCGGCTGGGTACTGGCAGTGGTGTTTCTGCACATCATCGGCGCGCTGCTTTATTATTTTATCGGGAGGCCGAAATCGGGCCGGGTGTAAATCGCATGGCGAATATTGCAAATGAACCTGTTCGAATCCATTGTGGAAGCGAATCACCGCGCAGTGGCGGGTGATACTTCCGCGGGTTTGCGCCCGGCGGATTTCGAGGAGGAACTGCCGATTATCGCGCTGACGTGCATTGACCCGCGACTCAATGCGTTTTTCCCAAACATCCTGGGCATCCCGGCGGAGGAGTTCATTTGGTTGCGCAACGCGGGGAATATTATTACCAGCCCGTTGAGCAGTACGATGCGGTCGCTGGCGCTGGCATGCGCGGTGAAGGGCGGCAAGGAAATCGCCATCATCGGCCACACGGATTGCCAGGTGGCGAAGACGACGACGATGCAACTGTTGGAACGATTGAAGGCGTTGGGCGTGGAGCGCAGCCATTTGCCGGAGAATTTGAACGAGTTTTTTGGGATGTTCGCGACAGAACGGCAAAACGTCATCAAGGCGTGCGATTTTGTGCGTCACAGCCCGTTGATCGGGCCGCGCATTCCGGTGCACGGGCTATTGGCGGACATCGAGACGGGCAAGCTGGAGTGGATTGTGAACGGTTACCAGACACTAGCGCAACAGGCGCAGTCGGCCACGGGCCATTTACCGCAGTTGAGCGGGACAAGCTCGCTGGAAAAGTTTGACATGGGTGAAATGAAATTTCCGGAAACGAAGATTGGCGATTGGGCGGCGGCGAAGGCGGAGGAATTGAAAATGAAAACCCAGGGAGCCATCCAATCCGCAGAAGAGGCTGTGCGCGAGGCCGCTGATTCGGCAAAGAAGGCTCTGCCCAAGATGCCGCATCCGGTGCCTCCGAGAATTCCCTCACCGCCACCGATAAGGCCGCATCACGGGTGGAAGCGGTAGTTCAATACAATTTAGGAAGAATGGTCGGGGCGGTGAGATTTGAACTCACGACCTCTTGCACCCCAAGCAAGCGCGCATACCAAGCTACGCTACGCCCCGACCGAGATTTGTTTGGAAAAAAGCGACCGTTTAGCAGGCGGGTTTGAGAGAAAACACCGTTCGCAAATTTAAATCGCTATGAACCATCGCAGACTGATTCTGCCCGGCGGCACGTAAAAGGCAAGCTGATTTGCGGTAGTGTCCTAATTTCATATGGCAGACAGAAGACCTGAAAATATGACTCTCCCTCACCCCGGCC
>DATJXK010000037.1:0-19277 GCA_035500235.1 Pseudomonadales bacterium
TGGTTCTATTTGACTGCCCCACCCGCATGGCGAATAAACTGGTAAGAATTCGAACGTCCTGACTTTGTGGGCATAGCCGGCACATCTATAAATGCAAAACAATAGTCCAATGTTAATCGTAGATCACAACCGGATTCTTCATTCCCGCATCCGCTGGCTTGTCGCCTTATTCATCCTCGGCCTCTTCCTCAGCGGCGTGACCGCCATTCCTTTGTTGCCGGAAACCGGCTGGTTGGTGAAGGGATTTAATGTGCCCTGGCTATTCCGCGTCCATGACGCCCTCGAGCAAACCCAGGCGCAATCTCCTTTTCTCTTTTACGGTACCGATTGGCTGGCGTTTGGTCATATCGTTATTGCCATCGCGTTCATTGGCGCCTGGCGCGATCCCGTCCGCAACCGCTGGCTCTTCGATTTCGGCCTGATCGCTTGTGCGCTGGTCATTCCCTACGCGTTGGTTTTCGGCGGCCTGCGCGGCATTCCCATTTGGTGGCGGTTGATTGATTGTTCCTTCGGAATTTTCGGCACGATTCCCCTTTGGCTTTGTCGTAAATGGACACGCGAACTGGAACGGGCTGAAAGTTAGACAAATCCTCCCCTCCGCCGCGTCTTTAAGATAAATGCCGCGCCGAACCGAAATTGAACGGCTCTACGATGAGCATGCGCCATCCCTGTTTGCCTTCCTTCTGAACTTCACGCGGGACGAAAATGACACGCGCGATTTGCTTCAGGAACTCTTCGTAAAGATCGCCCGTGAACCGGCCATTCTGGATAACATCGAAAACGAGCGTGCCTTTTTGATCCGCCTTGCCCATAACCGCGCCATTGATTTAATCCGCCGCCGCGACACCCGTGAGCGCACCAGGGAAAATTTTGCGGCTGAACAGGTCTCCCTTTTTGCCCCAGCCGGCGACCCCGACGTAAAACTGTTTCGCGAAGAACTCGCCCAGGCGCTGGGAGAATTGCCGGAAGACCAGCGCGCCGTCGTCCATCTAAAACTTTGGGAGGGAATGACTTTTGACATGATTGCCGGCGCCCTGGAAATTTCCCCAAACACCGCCGCCAGCCGGTATCGTTATGGTTTAGACAAATTGCGTGAGCGGTTGCGTCCCTTATACACAGAGATTACGAACGCCGAATCATGAGTGACGAGTTGAAACAATTTGAGAAGCTTTTGGAAAGCCATCCCTTGCGGCCAGTGCCGGCGGAATGGCGAAAGGAGATTCTGGCAGCCGCCGAAAAAGCGCAGCCCGCTCACGGCCGACAACCAATTCCCGTTCGTTCTCTTCCTGGGCTTTTACGTTCCTTGTTCTGGCCGCATCCGGTGGCGTGGGGTGGCCTGGCGGCGATTTGGATTTTTATTTTTGCCGCGCATCTTTCGATGCGTGACGAGATGCCGGTAATGGCGGAAAAAGTTTTGCCGCCGTCGCCGCAAGTGGTCATGGAATTAAAACAGCAACAGCATTTGTACGCCGAATTGATCGGAGTGAACGATTCGAGCGATACCGACCGGCCAAAACCCTTCATTCCTAAACCGCGCAGCGAGCGCGCGAACATTGTAAGCGTGTAATTCCTATGAATAAGCAATCCGAAAACCCACCCAAAAAATCGAGATGGCTGAGGCTGCTTTTTGTATTCACCTGCCTGGTCACGGCCATTTTTCTATTTTACGCCGAGGAGGATTTGCGCGGCTACCTCGCCTGGCACAGTTACCAGCGGCAATTGGAATCCAAAGGCGCGAAGCTGGAGTGGCAGGCCGTTGTTCCCGCGCCCGTGCCGGACGATCAAAACTTTGCACTGGCGCCGATCGTGGTCACCAGCTATGGCAACTTGCTGACTACCGATGGCAAGCTAATTCCGTTCAACCGGCGCGACGCAAATTATGTTAACCGGATGTCCATGCCCCTGACGGTAGACGCCGATGAGCCTCCTAAAAACGGAATTGGAAATTGGCAAACCGCCACCATCAGCGATTTAAGCGCGTGGCAAGATTACTACCGCAAGTTGTCAGCCATAACGAATGAGTTTCCTGTCCCTCCGCTGCCACAATCGCCTGCCGCCGATGTGCTGTTGGCCCTGGGCAAATATGATTCCGCCATCGCCGAGCTGCGGCAGGCGGCCCAACTTCCCGATTCACGGTTTCCCACCGACTATGACAATGAAGATCCCGCGGAGATTCTCCTGCCGTATTTGGCCTCGTTAAAGAGGAGCTCACAGACCCTGCAATTGCGCGCCATCGCCGAATTGCAAAATAACCAGCCGGACAAAGCATTTGATGATATAAAACTGATGTTGCGCCTGACCGATTCCGTCCGGACTGAACCGTTTATCATTTCTCACCTGGTTCGTTTCGTGATGGTCCAATTCGCGCTCCAGCCCATTTACGAAGGCCTGGCTGCGCATCAGTGGTCGGACGCACAGCTTGCCGAAATGGATTCAGAACTGGGCCAGTTGGATTTTTTGGCAGACTTTAAACACTCCATCAACGGCGAGCGCGCGGCAAATGTCAGAATCATTGCGTGGGCTGCTCGAAACCAGGGCAAGTTGCAGTCTTTCCTGGGTAATCTTGATAATGGGAAGCAAAATACTCAATCGCTGGAATTCGATCTTGCGGTCTTGCATTTGATTCCTCGCGGCTGGTTTTATCAGAACGACATTAACACTGCCAAACTGGATGAACTCTGGCTTACGGGACCGGTCAATGACGATCAACAAATCGTTTCGCCCAGTCTCACCGAGCAGGCCGCCAACAGTATTAGACGGTCCTTTCGTCATACGGGACCTTCGAATTTTTTGGCAGCGTTGCTGGTGCCGGAATTTAGCGGCTATATCCGGAGAGTCGCCTATGCGCAAAATGCCGTGAACCTGGCGCGTGTAGCCATTGCACTGGATCGCTACCGGCTCGCCAACGGCTCGTACCCGGCATCTTTGGATTCCTTGTCGCCGCTATTCTTAAAAGAGGTTCCGCACGATATTATCAACGACCAGCCGCTGCAATATCACGCGACGCAGGACGGGCTATTCATCCTTTATTCCGTCGGCTGGAATCAGAAGGACGATGGCGGAACAGTAGCTTTCAATAAAGGCTCGAAGAATGTTATAGATGCGGCGAGAGGCGATTGGGTCTGGCGCTATCCGCAAAAATAGTGGGATAGGCTTCCAGCCTGTCCTATTATCTCATTTCCCGCGAAACACACCATCAAAAATGACCTCCTTGGTTTTCCACAACAACCCCATGGTAATCGCAAGAGGAGAAAGCCCCAGAAGGAATGAGATGATGATATTCAAACGCAGAAAGATGTACCAATTTTGCTGGCCGAGTTTGTAAGGGAGATCGGGATAATGCAAAATGACAGCGATACCGCAAGCGACATAAGCAATGAACGCGGCCAGCAACCAGCGGTTCAAGCCAGTGAAATGATTGATATCCTGCCGTAGAGTTTCATCCGGCAACATCGCCCCCAGACGCTGGAGCAGCACATTGAGATTAAACAGGAAAAAGAGCGAGGAAATGGCCAGGATCAGGATTGCCCCGCGGAAATAATTTTGCCAGGGCATCTGGTTGAATAAAAAGAGGAACGGGCACAGGCCGAAGTTGATGAAGCCGACCAGCCACGCGCGGTCGAGGGCGTTGCGCCACGGACGTTCCTGCTTTTGAAAGCTGCTCATCTGCCGGATGCCGTAAAGCAACACAAGGTTTGCTACCATCGCCGGCACAATTTCAATCGGCTGAAGATAATCCGCGCGTGCGGTTTCGGCAGAAATCAGCAGCACCGCCGGCAGTCCCCAAAAAAGCGCGGACAAACCGCGTGCCAGCTTTCGGAGCGAATACAGCAGTTCAGAATCAGGCGTTACATTATCCATCAGCGCAAAGAGCAAGGATAGGAGAAGGGCAACCGCCTTTGCAATGGATGAATTATGCGGGATTTGACGCGGTAAATGGTTATTATTAGAGCGTTTTAAAAAATAATGTGGCCGTTCGGAGCGAGGATTTTTGGGCTTTGGCGAGGCTTCGGCGAAGGAGCATGTTTGAAAAACCCTGTGACTGAGCTGAAACGATGTCAAAGCCCAAAAAGACCGCTTCTCCCTTCTTTCTCCCCCGAATGACTACAGTATTTTTTAAACCGCTCTAGTTCTTTTGTCTTGTAAAATTGCCGCCGGGTTGGGATAATTCAGGCAACGGACGATAACTGATACCAAAGCTGCTCAGACTAAAATGAAATCGTTTATTGCCATACTCGCCCTGGTTGCGCTGACGACGCTTTCGGCCTCCGCGCAAAGCTATAGCATCAACTGGTATAAAGTGGCCGGCGGCGGTGGCACCAGCAGCGGCGGCCAATATTCCGTGAGTGGGACCATTGGTCAGCCCGACGCTTCGTCGGCCATGACCGGCGGAAATTATTCCCTCACCGGCGGTTTTTGGGCACTCATTTCTGTCATCCAAACCCCCGGCGGACCTACGCTTTACATCAGCTATTCACCGAATGCTGTCACGGTTTATTGGCAAAATGTTTCCGGCTGGACCTTGCATCAGAACAGCAATCTCAATTTGCCGGCCAACTGGACGCTAAACAGCAGTTGGACCACCTCCAACGGCACGAATTACCTGCAAGTCGTCGCGCCTCAAGGGAACGAATTCTATCGTTTGTCCAATCCTTAAAGAGACCTCTGCAAAAATAGTGGGACAGGCATCTTGCCTGTCAAAAAGAATTCATTTTCCCAAAGAAAACGGACAAGCCGGAAGGCTATCACACTATCTTGGCCGACTTTTGTCGAGATCTCTTAAAAGTGGCATTATATCGTTTACAAACAAAGGAGGTTGTCGTTGCGCCGGTTAATGCATTAATGGATAAATCGTGGTAGGGCTGCGCTGCTGCGCAGCCGTCCCTCCCAAATTTGCAATTATTTGTTAACGGCATAAACCGTAAAATATTTCATACAAGCGAAGTAGGCCCTCCCAAACGGCGGGCCACCCGGAAAACACGCCCTCGATTCCTGCGTTGTAACATCACCGGATAAACGTGCAAGAGCAGAGCCATCAGCACGAGATAAAACCCGACGGCCCCATGCCCGGCCAGAAAGTAACCGCCGGCCACACCGAACGTTACCACACCGCCGACCCGATGCACCCCCTCCGCGCAGTTCAGATGCCTCAACAGGCGCTCTATTCCCGCCCGGTGCGGAGCCAGCTTGGGTGTTGGCCCCAGCCAGCTCAATGGACTGCGCAGCAGTAGCCAGCGAAAGGCGTCCACCCCGGCCCACCGATAAATCCTGCCCTCCCTTTCCCAGCCTGCCAGGCGGAACCGCATCGGGTCCACTCTGAGCCAATAGCCGTGCGTGCACTGAAAGACCACCACGTTGATGACCCAGGAAAGTGAAAAAGCGAAAAGTACCGGATAGCGGTCGGGACGCCAGCTCGTCGTGCTTAAACCAACAATAGAGATGGCCGAGAACGTCCAGGAAACCAGCAGCAATTTCTTATAGGCTAATGAAGAAATCTCGGTCATTCCTGGTTACAGATATTTAACAAAAACATTTCGACAGTCAATCGGCCCGGTGGAAACTAAAACCTTGGCAAGTGGAAGCTTTAGCGTAAGAGGGCTTGCCGCGCCGACTTGTCTCGTCGGAGCTTGGCGAAGACGGAAGTCCCGCTCCATCGGACAAAAGGCGGGCGTGCCGCGCCGTAGTCCCGTTTCGCGGGACGAAGGCGGGTGAACAACTAGGAGCCAAGTTTCGGTTCCTGCCATGGACGACTCGTGTTAAAATGGCCATTGCGTTCTTTGACATAATGTCGCGAAGCTCCAACGGAGCTGCCTGCGAGAGTCTGCCCTTCGTAGCGCCTTTTGGCGAAGGTGGGTCACCCTCTCCCCTCAACGGGGAGAGGGATCAAGGGTGAGGGGTGAGAACAACCTCAACTCGTCCGTTTCGTATCAGGCTTATGGTTTCGGTAACGTTAATGTTTCGGGTTAAGTCATTTAAAATCAACGATGTAACGGGTCCAAAAGATTTGTAACGGATTGTGTAACGGGTTAAACACCTGATAATCAACAATGTAACGGATGTAACGGCTTTCCCGCGAATATACCATTGTCGTATCTGCGGCCTGTCACCCTCTCCCAGCGGGAGAGGGATGGGGTGAGGGAGAGCTATACAATCATGAACTCCAGGCTCCATCTTCCATTACTTATAGCCCCATTCTGGAAGGCTGCGGAAGGCTACGGAAGCCCCCCGGGGGGAGGGTATTTTACTTCATCCGTTTTTTACTCGGAATTTGCCTTGGGAAAACTTATATTGCACACCTTTATGGAAACTAAACGACTGGTTGAGAAAAGCCCGGAGACGAAGAAGGACGATTTAATTGTCATTACCGGCGGCGGCGGATTTATCGGGGGCAATCTCGCCCTGTATTTTAAGAAAAAGGGATTCACCAACATTCGCACCGTGGATAAAAAACCTCTCTACGAATGGTATTTGCGGGTGCCCGGCGTCGAGAGTCTTTGCCTGGACGTCAGCGACCCGGATAATTGCCATCGCACCTGCGAAGGCGCGGTGGAAGTTTACAACCTCGCCGCAGACATGGGCGGCATGGGATTCATAGAACGCTTTCGTGTCGAATGCCTCCGCAGCATCCTCATCAATACGCACATGGTCGAGGCCGCCTACCAGGCCGGCGCGCGCCGGTTTTTCTATTCCTCCTCTGCCTGCGCTTACAACACGCTTCTCCAAAAAGATCCTAACGTTCGCGCGTTGAAGGAATCCGATGCTTATCCGGCCATGGCCGAGCGCGGTTACGGTTGGGAAAAATTGGTTTCCGAAATGTTCTGCGAGGAATACTGGCACGAGCGCGGCATGAAAACCTTCATCGCCCGCTTCCACAACGTCTACGGCCCGCACGGCACGTGGGACGGTGGACGCGAAAAAGCGCCGGCCGCTCTTTGCCGCAAGGTCATCCAGGCGCTGGATACCGGCAAGAAAGACATCACCATTTGGGGCGACGGCCACCAGACCCGCAGCTTCATGTACATTGACGATTGCGTCAAAGGCATCGACATGATTACGCATTGCGACGATTTAATCGCCACGCCTATCAATCTTGGCTCAAGCGAACTCGTTTCCATTAACGACCTGCTTTCCAAGATCGAAAAAATCGCCGGCACAAAGCTCAAGCGCCATTACGATCTGAACGCGCCCAAAGGTGTAGCCGGACGCAACAGCGATAATACCTTCATCAAACAAGTCCTGAAATGGGAACCGAACACGACCTTGAACAAAGGCCTGGCGGAAACCTATAAATGGATTGGCGTGCAGTACCACAACCGCAAAGAAGGCAAGCGTGTGGTAGAGTAATGGAAACGCCACCCCGCGTAATGGCGGATAGCAGACCATGTTCGATTCGCTAAGCAGCAAGCTCCAGAATGCCTTTCGCAATTTGCGCGGCCTCGGGAAAATTTCCGAGAGCAACGTCTCCGATTCCCTGCGCGAAGTGCGCATGGCATTGCTGGAAGCGGACGTAAACTTCAAGGTCGCGCGCGATTTCATCGAGCGCGTCAAAACCAAATCCATCGGCGCGGAAGTCGTCCAGAGCGTCCAGCCCGGCCAGCAGATCATTAAAATCATCAACGACGAACTCGTTGATCTGCTCGGCTCGCAAAACGCCTCGCTCGACCTGACCGGCAGCCCTTCCTCCATCCTGATGGTCGGCTTGCATGGTTCCGGCAAAACGACCTCCAGCGGCAAGCTCGCACGCCTCCTGCAAAAGCAGGGACGCCAGCCACTGCTCGTGGCCGCGGACGTTTATCGCCCCGCAGCCATGGATCAGTTGGAAACTCTCGCCAAACAAATCGAAGTCCCCGTTTTCATAAAACGCGGCGAGACCGATGTTTTAAAGATCGCGCGCGAAGCGCTGGACTACGCGAAAGCGCAAAGCCGGAACGTGTTGATTTTCGACACCGCCGGCCGTTTGCAAATTGACGAACCGCTCGTGCAGGAATTAGTCCGTTTGCGTGACTTGGTGAAACCGCAGGAAATCCTCCTGGTGTTGGACGCAGCCGTCGGTCAGGAAGCTGTCAACGTCGCCACGCATTTTGATCAAGCACTGCAAATCACCGGTTCGATTCTTACCAAGCTGGACGGTGACGCGCGCGGCGGCGCGGCGTTGAGCATGAAATCGGTCACCGGCAAGCCGATTAAATTCGCCGGCGTGGGCGAAAAACTCGAGGACTTCGAGCCGTTTCATCCCGAGCGCATGGCCTCGCGTATCCTCGGCATGGGCGACGTCGTAAGCCTCGTTGAAAAAGCCGCGGAGGCGGTGAGTGAAGCAGACGCTAAGAAGCTCGAGGAAAAGATGCGCAAGGGCGAGTTCACCCTCGAAGATTTCCTGGAGCAATTGCGCGCGATGAAAAAGCTCGGCTCGCTTGAAAGTATCATGAAGATGATGCCGGGCGGTTCAGAAGCGCTTAAGCAGGTGGACATCGGCAAACAGGAAAAGGAATTTAAGCGCATGGAAGGCATGGTCTGTGCCATGACGCAGAAAGAGCGGCAGGCTCCGCAGATTTTGAACGCGAGCCGGCGACGCCGCATTGCCGCGGGCAGCGGGGTCAGCGTCACGGAACTGAACACGATGCTGAACAAGTTTTTCCAGATGCAGCAGGCGATGAAGAAAATGCCGAAGTTCATGAAGATGATGTCGAAGATGGGCGGTGGCGGTTTGCCGGGAATGTTTGGCCGATAGTTCATTTTATCTCGACAAGCCGTAGCCTGTGATAGGATTGTCCGCCATGATTTGGACACCGCGACTGGCACGAGAAGAGGACATTCCTGCTCTGGAAGAATTGATTCCCCTGTCCGTCCGGACGTTGCAGACTCCCTATTATTCCCCGGCGCAAATGGAAATGGCCATTGGGCCGGTCTTTAATGTGGATCGCCAGCTCATCCGGGACGGCACTTATTTCGTGGTGGAAGATGCGGCAAAAATCGTCGGCTGCGGTGGATGGAGCAAACGCAAAAAATTATCCGGCTGCGACGGGGAACAAATCGGCCTGGATGAACTTCTCAATCCATCGCAGGATGCCGCGCGTATCCGCGCGTTTTTTATTCACCCGGAATGGGCGCGTCGCGGAATTGGTGCCAGTATCGTTAAGGCCAGCGAGGGCGCTGCAATAAAAGCGGGTTTTCAAAAAATGGAACTGGTCGCCACGCTCGCCGGGGAACCGTTGTACGCCTCGCATGGATATACGGTGGTAAGGCGATATGATTCACCCATGTCCGATGGCATAAGTTTGCCGGTGGTACATATGGCGAAATCGTTTGAAAAAGTGCCGTGAAAAAATCTATGAACTTTCAAATTTTAATTTTCGACGGATTCGACGAACTGGATGCCATCGCTCCATACGAAGTCCTGCAGAATGCGGCACAGATGAAATTGGATGCTGTTGTGGAATTAGTGGCTGTAAATGCCGCCAAAGAAATTACCGCGGCACATGGCCTGCGACTTCGTCCATCGGGCCAGTTGGATTTGCCACGCCGCCCGGACATATTCATTGTGCCCGGCGGCGGCTGGATTGATCGTTCTGCCAAAGGCGCGCGCGCCGAAGCGGAACGTGGCATCATTCCGAAGATGATAAAATCATTGCATGAATCAGGGACCATTTGCGCCTCGGTTTGTACCGGAACCATGCTTTTGGCAGAAGCAGGAATCCTAAACGGACGCCCCGCCACCACCAATCACGGAGCCATTAAAGATTTAGCAGATTCCGGCGCGAAAGTGATCAATGCACGCGTCGTTGACGATGGCAATGTCATCACTGCTGCCGGTGTCACATCCGGGTTGGACCTGGGACTCTGGCTCGTGGAGCGTTTTTACGGCCCGAAAATCGCGCAGCAAATCGAAGTTCAAATGGAGTATGAACGAAGGGGAACGGTTTGGAGAAATCGTTAAGTCAGAATTGGCGCGCCGACACTGATACTGTGCTTCAAACAATATGCCGTATTCGCCACATATTTTTCCGCCCACCATTTTAGCCCGGCACGTTCTTTTGTAGTTAATTTTCGAACAACCTTGGCCGGTGACCCGAGCACCAATGAACCAGGCGGAATTTTCACGCCCTGTGTCACAAGCGCCCCGGCGCCGATGAGCGATTGCTTGCCGATAATCGCGCCGTCTAAAATGATCGCGCCCATCCCAACGAGCACTTCATCGCCGACTTTGCACGCATGGACAATCGCGCTGTGGCCCACGGTGACCCAATTGCCGACGAGGCACGGAAAATCATCGGCCAAATGCAGCACCGCATTGTCCTGGATGTTAGAATGATGGCCCACCACAATGCGGTTGATATCGCCGCGCAACACCGCGCCGTACCAGACGCTCGCATGCGCGCCGAGCGTCACATCACCGATCACCGTCGCCGTTTTGGCGATGTACACGCCTTTGCCGAGACGTGGTTTTTTGCCGAGAAACTTATCAAGCTGTGCGTCCATTTGCATGGCAGCAAATTATGCCGATTTTACGGATTGTAAAAACCTTAAATAAGCGGAGAACTTGCGGTTTCACTTTGTCCCTTGCGCGGTACGTGCTAGAATAACTGCATGTTAAAGTCGCAACGGCCTGCGCGGCGGAAACTGCCGCGCTCGTTCAAGGAGCTGACGCCGGCCAATCATTTCAAGCCGGCCACCTTTTTTCACGAACTCGTTTTGAAAGCATGGCTCACACCGCGCCATGGCGAGCATCAAACGCCCGTTTTTCCTAAGCTCAAGCACGGCCAGGTTGCGATTACCTGGATTGGCCACGCGTCGTTTTTAATCCAGTTCACCGACCTGAACATCCTGATTGATCCGAACTTCGCCAACTGGCTGTTTCTTTTGAAGCGCATCAAGCGCAGCGGCCTGCGCATTCATGATTTGCCGCCGATCGATTTGGTGCTGCTCACGCACGCGCACTTCGACCATTTCCACAAGCCGACCTTGCGCAAACTGCCGCATCCGAAAATCGGCATCATGCCGCGCGGTGTCGGCGACCTCGCCCATAATCTTGGCTTCTCGCGCGTGGTGGAACTGGAATGGTGGGAAAGTTTTTCGCAGGCCAAAACGAACTTGAAGGTCACTTTTACGCCCAGCCAGCATTGGGGCGCTCGCACGATCGCTGACCAGCATCGCGGTTACGGCGGCTTTGTCCTGGAATACCAGGGGCGCAAAATTTATCATGCCGGCGATAGCGCCTACTTCGACGGCTTCAAGGAAATCGGCAAACGCCTCTCGCCGGAAATCGCCTTGTTGCCCATCGGCGCTTACCATCCGGAAACCTTTCGCGCCGTGCATATGGGGCCGGATGAAGCGGTCAAAGCGTTCCATGATTTGAATTCCAAACGTCTCATCCCCATGCATTTTGGCACGTTCCGCCTTTCCTTCGAGGATATGGACGAGCCGTTGCGCTGGCTGCGCGAGCTTTGCGCCCAGCATCGCATCACCAACCGCCTGCAGGCGCTGGACGAAGGCGTGCCTGTGGTGTTTTGAAAGAGTTGCCAATTGGCGTGGCGCGGGCAAAATGGCGGCGTGAGCTTTCGCGATAAAATCATCCCATGGGATGCTCTGCCGGCATGGCGGAAGAAATTTCGCGCCTCCGGCAAGCGGCTCGTCGTGACCAACGGTTGTTTCGACATCCTGCATCCCGGCCACGTTACCTACCTGGAAACCGCACGCAGTTTCGGCGATGGCCTGCTGGTCGGCATCAATAGCGACGACGCCACGCGTCAGTTGAAAGGCCCCAACCGCCCGGTCAATTCGCAGGACGACCGCGCTACTGTGCTGGCTGCGCTGGAAAGTGTTTCGGGCGTTTGCATTTTTACGGATAAAACGGCGACAAAGTTCCTGGAGCGCGCACAACCGGACATTTATGTCAAAGGCGGCGATTACACACTGGAAACGTTGAACCAGGACGAGCGCCGCGCCGTGGAAGCGGCTGGCGGCAAAATCAAACTTGTCCCGTTTGTGCCCGGCAAATCCACCACGGCCATCCTCGAAAAAATTTCACGGCTTTGAAAATCCTGGTCATCTCGCTTGCGGGCATCGGCGACACGCTGTTTGCGACGCCGCTGATTCATGAGCTGCGCGCGAATTTTCCCGAGGCCACGATTGATACCCTCGTCCGCTGGGCCGGTGCGAAATTCCTGGAGAACAATCCCCATCTCAACACCGTTTACCAGCGTGACCTTGCCGGGGAATCCAAAGCCAGCGCAATGCGCTTTCTATTATCGTTGCGGCGCAAGGGCTATGATGTTTCCTTCAATACCCACCCGCAAAGCAACCGGCTCTATCGCGTTGCAGCCCGGGTCATCGGCGCACGGATTCGCATCAGCCATGAATACGAATGCTCCGGTGCGCTCGACCATTGGCTCGTCAATCAATCCATCCCGCAGGATTATTCGCGCCACGCCGTTGAGAACAATTTGGCGTTACTCCCTTTTGCCGGCGCGAAAGTGTTGCTGCCGTCGCATCATTACGAAATTTTCCTGACCGCCGCCGAGAAAACTTGGGCGGAAAACTTTATCGTTCGGGAAAAACTTTCCGGAAAAAAACTGTTGGGCATTCACACCGGCACCGGCGCGACCAAAAACCTTGCGTTGCGCCGCTGGCCGTTGGAGAGTTACATCGAACTCGTACGCCGGCTGCGCGAAGCGAAGCCAGGGTTGGGCGTGCTCTTTTTCGGCGGCCCCGAAGAACAGCGCGATTACGCGCAAGTCCAGTCAGCGCTCGGTGCGGACCAGGTGCTTTTTCCCAAAACCGAAAACCTCTTGCAGGCGGCGGCATTGATTGCCCAATGCGATTCGTTTTTGAGCGTAGACAGCGCACTCATGCATGTGGCGGCGGCGATGGGTGTTAAGAACCAGGTCGTCATTGAAACGCCTACGTGGAACAAGCCCATCGAGCCGTACGGCAATCCCTTTACCCTGGTAAAAAACACAGCGGTAGCGGGGCGCAACCTCGATTATTACCGCTACGACGGAGGCGATATCAAAGGTACGCGCGAGGAAATCCTGCGCACCATGACCTCGGTAAAAGTCGAAGACGTCTTCGAAGCCCTAATAAAGATATGGTAGGGCTGCGCTCCCGCGCAACCGCTCGTCCCTATCCTACAAACTAAATCCAGCCGCTTTCGCGTCCGTGTCAAAGGTCTTGACCGTATCGAGCGAGACGTCCGGCAAACTCATGCCCACCGTTTTCGCGGCTTTGTGGAGGATGTCGTGCGGCACAGTGACGATTTCACAGCCGACTTCGTCCGCCTGGAAAATGTTGAGCACTTCGCGCACGCTGGCCCAGAGCAATTCTGCCTGCGGCAGGCCCCGCAAAAGTTTTTTGCACTCGATCATTTCCGGTACCGGATCCACGCCGGTATCGGCGATGCGCCCGGCAAAAACGGAAACGACCGACGGCACGCGCGGGTTCAGCGCTTTTGACACGCCCTCGACCTGGTCCAGCGTCAGGATGGCAGTGATGTTCAGCTTGACGCCTTGTTCCGCCAATTCCTTCACCAGCGGCAACGACGATTCGCCGCGCGTATTGGTGATGGGGATCTTGGCGTATACGTTGGGCGCCCAGGCGCTAATTTTCAGCGCCTGCCGTTTCATCTCGGGAAATTCATTGGAGAAAACTTCGAAAGAAATCGGCTTTTCTTTGACGCTCTTTAAAATTTCGCTCGCGAACTTTTCGTAATCCTTGATGCCGGCTTTGCGCATCAGCGAGGGATTGGTCGTCATGCCCTTGATCAGCGGGTTGGCGTTCAATTCCAACATGCCCTTTTCATCCGCGCCATCGGCGAAGAGTTTTACTCTGAGATCTTTCAACGTTTTCATTGGTTTTTTAGAGTAACATGATTATCCAACTGTTCAATTTATTTCCCCTTTTGGGACAAAATAATGTCCGCCGCTTCGGCCAGGTTTTTGACGGTAAAATCAGGTTTTTGACGCAATTCTTCCGCGTAACCACGGTTGATGAAGATAGTTTTGCAGCCCGCGGCATGGCCGCAATCCACATCGCGCCAGCGGTCCCCCACCATCCAACTCTGCTTTAAATCGATGTTCAATTCACGGGCGGCATGGAGCAGCATGCCCGGCTTGGGTTTGCGGCAATCGCAGTTCGAGTGGCCTTGCCCCGCATGATAGCATACCTCTATTCGGTCAATCGGCAGCACCGACGTCATGTGCGCATGGATTTGTTCGACGATCGACTGGTCCAGCGTCCCGCGGCCCACGTCCGGTTGGTTGGTGGCGACGACGAGGAGAAACCCGGCGGCCTTTAACTTGGCGCAAGCGGCGGGAACTTCCGGATAAATTTCGAACTCAGCAAGATTGCGCGGCGGATAGGGCTTCTCCTCATGCTCCAGCGCGCGATTAATCACGCCATCACGGTCGAGAAAGACAGCGCGCGCGGATGTGGATTTTTCAGGCACAAGGCGGCTAAGGTAGAGTTAAAAGGCAAACGGAAAAAGGAAAAAGGACTTTTCAGCGATCTATTGCTTGTTATCCCGTAAAGTGGACCGCGAAGGTCAGGGCGTTCTTTGACTTACGTGGTAGTGAGATAGGGTAGGGCTGCGCTGTTGCGCGGCCGTTCCGTTTGGGGATTGCACCCGAACGCCTCAAGGCGTTTCCAGCTCGAGCTTGTAGAATTTCTGTTTGCTTGCGGAAAGATTGTCCGTAGTCGTGAAAATAATATTTGAGGCGGTCACCGGATTGCCCACGGGGAGCCACGCAGTAGAATTCAGGTTGGTATTTCCAAGCGATTGATATGCGCGTCCCGCCGTCCCGCTCGCGATCAGGATTACTTGTCCCGCACCCGTCGTGATATTCAGGATGTCCGGCGCCGGCGTGGAGGCAAAACTCAACTGGTAGATATTACCCGAACCGTACGCACCTCCATTGAATGTCGTGCCATAGAGCGTGCCGTCGGTATTGCGCACCAGCGGGCCAAAAGCGCTCAAGCCGTTGTTGCCATTAAAATAAGCAACGATGTGGAAATTACCGGTCGGGGTGATTTCATAGATCACGCCGTCCTGCCCGTTGGTCCCGCCCGCCGCCGTTGCGCCGTAAAAATTTCCATCGTTGCCCGCAAAGAGCGCGGCGTGGGGGCGAATGCCATTGGTCCCGCCGAACGAAAACAGCGATTGAAAAACGCCATTGGTCGCGATGCTGAAAATGGTCCCGTCGCCATTGTCGCCTCCGCCTTCAGTTCGCCCGTAAAGTTTGCCGTCCTGTCCCACCACCAGGTTATCGGATGGATTGATGCCGTTGGCGCCGTTAAAAGAAAACAGGCTGGTAACCGTCTGGTCCGCGTTGAGGCGATAAATGGTTCCGTTACCGCCATTGATCCCGCCCCAGGCGGTCGTTCCGTAATAATGGCCGTCACCCGCCAGCACCAGGCCATCGTTCGGGCCGGAACCGTCGGTATTATTGAAGCTATGAATAATGTTACAATCCCCATCGGACGTTACCTGGAAAATAGTGCCTTGGTTGCCGGATCCTCCGGCAAAAGTGGTTCCATAAAATACGCCTGGTGACGTTTCCAACAACGTTCCGGAAGGGTTGGCGCCATCCGGCACGCCAGTGAATGTGTGGAGGACATTGAAATCGCCAAAAGTATCCAGTGAGAAAACCGCGCCGAGATTTTCGGCGTTGTCCCCGCTGCTGGTGCCGTAAATATTACCGTCGCTGCCCACCGTCGGCGCTGCCGCGGGTTCCGCGCCATCGTCTCCATCCGTGAAAGACCAGAGCACAGTGAAATTGGTCGTCCCAGGCGTAAATTCAAAAACACCACCCCAATCGTTAGTGCCTCCATACTGTTGAGTCCCAAAAAAGTTCCCGTTCCCATCCGCCGTCATGCCGATCGCCCCGCTTCCGTCATACGCCGCCGTAAAACTATAGGCGTTTTGCACGTTCACGCCCGGCGTCAGCCACGGTGGCGAAATGACTGACAAAACATTTGTGACCGTGACTTTTCCGAAACTGTTTGTGATCGTTACCGTGTATGCCCCGGCCTGCGCGGTGGCGAGATTGAGAAAGACCAGGCTGGCGTTGGTCGAGCCAATGATGTTGGTGTCGTCGGTAAGTTTGACCCCATTAAATGACCATTGATAGCTCAGGGGCTGTTTGCCGGACGCAGCGATGGAAAGTCCGGCCGTGCCGCCAATCAATCCCGTCGCATTGGTGGTGTACGTGACGACCGCCGGCGGTTTGTTCGTCGCCAGCAGGGTTTGGATCGCGAGCGCGAGATTGGGCAGCGGACCGATATTGTCAAAAACCGGATACGTGCCACCCGTTTGCGGGGAAGCCGTGCTGCGCAGGAGCGAACGGATTTGTGACGCCGTCAATAACTGTCCGGTTGCCAGTTGGTAAATGGACTGCAACAATGCCACTTCGCCAACCACAATCGGCGTCGCGCCTGAGGTGCCGCCGAAGGTGGATGTATAATACAGGTCGGGACCTTCCGTGCTGTACAGGTCTCCATAACCGGTCGTCACGATGTTTTCTCCCCAATTCTGCACATCCACGCACGAGCCGTAATTGGAGAAATAAAGACGCGAACTTTCCGTAGAACTGCCGTTGAAGGATGCACCGGCTCCGACGAAAATTGCGCCTGATCGGTTTTGCGGCAGAAACGGCCAGTGCCCGCCGTTGCCCGTGCTGTAGATGGGATTATCAAGATTTTGTCCGCCGTTATCCGCCGTTTCAATCACGATGATTCCGTTGGCCACCGCCATCACGATGTCATTGTAATAAGGTTCAAACCAATCCACCGGGACCAGGCCATACTCGCCGCCCGTGGCCTCTACGCCCGGAGTCGTATTCGGTCCCGCAATTTGTTGTTCGATTAAAAGGACGTCTCCGGGGCGGAGCGCGCTGGCGGCGGTGGTGATGCCCCGGCCCACGTCGTAACCATCGTTGTAGTACGCACCGGCAAAATACACGCTCACATTGTGGCCAATGCCCGTCGTGCCCCATCCGTTTTCGCTGGCCGCGATTTCGCCCAGCGTAGCCGTGCCATGGTCATTATCATTGAAAGGATCCACCGCCTCCGGCGTGAGATTGTTGATGGCGGGCAAGTCCTGGTGGTTTGCGTTGAAGGAATATTCGACATCTGCCACGCGAATGCCCGCGCCAAAGACGCCGTAATTGGTCCAGACTTGAAACACGCTCCCGCCCGCCGGCGCGGCGTCCATGTATCCCTGCATTGGTTCGAAATTCGGGGGCAGCGGAGGGCGTTGCGGCCGGGGCACCGGTTGCGCCAGCTCAACGATGTCCAATTGGTTCAGGCGATCAATGACTGCGGCCGCATCCATCCCCGAAGGCACCGTCAGGTAAAACTGGAGGTTCATGTCAGGCAGCGCGCGGCCAAGATTTTTTTCGGCGCGATGCCTCATCACATCCATGGCGTCTTCCGAAATCGCGTCAGCCCGTTGCCATTTCCCGGAGGCAAGGGCATTGAACAAGGGCTTCGAACTCGCGAAAAGTCCCGTGTTCGTGCTGATCAGCGCGTTGTTCCGCAAACGAATGTAAAGACCGTCCCGAAACTTCACCGCGATGCGCCGGGGATCCTCATATGACTTAAGAATGGTATGGGCCGGTTTGCGGACAGGAGCGGCAGAAAGATTCGTCGCGGCGTACAGAAGACAGCCCAGCAGGCACAACCAGCGCGCGTACCAAAAAAGGTTAGGGATAACTTTTTTCATGGTTTCAACACTGGATGGGTTTCTTCTTTTGATGAACCAATTATCGGGCCGTTTCCAGTCCATACCAAACACAACCGGGTTACCCGCGTGTGACGGGAGGGTTACACCCGTGTTAAAGCGATGATGTGCCCGGGTATGCCTTTCACGTAAGCGCGTGAACAACTAGGAGTCAAGTTCTGCTTTGGAAGTGTTGAATTTTGAGTTATGAGTGCTGAGTTGAGCCACCTTCGCCAAGGTGCGGCGGCTAGGATGTTCTTTGACATAGGGCGAAAGGGATTAGCCACTGAGGCTCAGAGGTCGCAGAGGTTTTTTTCCTCTCGGTGTCTTCTGTGACTCTGTGGCAGAAATCCCTACGGGTGAATTAACCTAAATCAAGCCTTCGGACAAAAAACAAACCAAAAAAAAACCGAAACAAACCAAAAATTGATGCCGGACCCCGGCCCCAAACTTCCACTTTATTTAGAAGATTTTTAAGGTATTCTGGTTCCGTGACTTTGACCGAACAAATGACGCATCTGGCCAAACAGGCCAAGGCCGCGTCGCGCGAACTCGCCAAACTGACTACCGGCGAGAAGAACGCGTGCTTGCTCGCGATGGCCGAAGCGCTCGAAAAGAACGCCGCCGCTATCAAGGAAGCGAACGGTCTGGATGTGGAAATAGCTGCGAAGAACGGCCTCTCGTCCGCGATGTTGGACCGGCTCAAGCTGGATGACAAACGGATTTCCGCGATGGCCAAAGGTTTGCGGGAAGTGGCCGCGCTTTCGGATCCCGTGGGCAAAACACTCGATGAACGTGTCCGGCCCAACGGCCTGAAATTGCAAAAAGTATCCACGCCCATCGGCGTCGTGGTCATTATTTATGAATCGCGTCCCAATGTGACGGCGGATGCGGCGAGCCTTTGCTTCAAGTCCGGCAATGCCACCATCCTGCGCGGCGGCAAGGAAGCGATGAATTCAAACCAAATCATCGCGCAAACGATGATTGAGGCCGGCAAAAAGACATCGGCGAACTTTCCCGAACATGGCATCCAGGTCGTCTCGGTGCCCGACCGTGAAGCGATTCCCATTTTGCTCAGTCTTACACAGTACATTGATTTGTGCATGCCCCGTGGCGGCGAGGGATTGATTCGCGCCGTGGCGGAATGTTCGAAGGTGCCGGTCATCAAACATTACAAAGGCGTCTGCCATGTGTTTGTCGATGCAGAGGCAGATTTGCAAATGGCTGAGAACATCGCCCTGAATGCCAAGGTGCAGCGTCCCGCGGTTTGCAACGCCATGGAGACATTGCTCGTGGACAAACACGTGGCGCACGAATTTCTTCCCCGCATCGCGCAAAAATTGGCGGAAAAGAAAGTCGAACTGCGCTGTGACCAGGCTGCATTAACGCAATTGTCCGGGTTCAATAACAAGCTGCGTTTGAAACTGGCTGCCGAGCAGGACTGGTTTACTGAGTACAACGATTACATTTTGAATGTACGCGTGGTGGACAGCGTGAAACAGGCGGTTGACCATATCAATTATTACGGCTCGGCGCATTCAGACAGCATCGTAACCCGCAACGAAGT
>DATJXK010000038.1:0-19902 GCA_035500235.1 Pseudomonadales bacterium
ATTTACAGCCGCTGGGGAGGCTGGGGTGAACAGCGCTATCCGATTCATTTTTCCGGAGATGCCAGGGCATGTTGGGAGATGCTTCAGTTTGAAATCCCCTTTACGACGTCTTCTGGCAACGCCGGCTGTTTTTTCTGGGCGCACGACACTGGCGGGTTTTCTGGTGAACGCGATCCGGAAACTTATGCCCGATGGGTTCAATTCTCAGCCTTCAGCACTTCACTCCGATTGCATTCGGTGGGCGAATCATTGGACCGGCGTCCGTGGCTTTGGGGGCAGCCATTCGAAGACTCGATGCGGCAGATGTTTCACCTGCGCGCTCAATTGCTCCCTTATATTTACAGCAGCGTGTATGAATGTTACGACCAGATGCTGCCTTTGCTCCGGCCCATGTATCTGGAGTATCCCACTCAGCCGGAAGCCTATCAATATCCCGGGCAATACCTGTTTGGCGACGACTTCCTTGTCGCTCCTATTACTACCCCGGGAGTTGGCACTAATTATTTAGCCAAACAAACTATTTGGTTTCCGCCCGGACAATGGTTCAATTTTCTAACCGGCGAAAAGTATGAAGGTGGGCGAATCGCAACCGTTTCGGCGGATATTTACGAAATTCCCGTTTATGTTCGCGCGGGAGTCCCCATCGCCATGCAACCATACACTTCCCGTATGACCACGGCACCGTTGACTAATCTTATCGTGCGGGTGTTTCCAGGACCTGCCGGGGAATCAGTCCTTTATGAAGATGACGGCCAGAGCCAAGGTTACTTGAAAGGGGAGTTTGCGACGACGAGGATTACTTCGGAGCCGGCTGGTGGAATCGTGCATATCCATATCGCTCCCGCGCAAGGGCGATTCAAGGGCCAACCGCAGAGGCGTGCTTATCAGATCGAGCTGCCGGCTACGAAGAGAGCCCAACAAGTTATGATCAATGGCGTGCCCGGGGACGTTTCATATAATGAAAAACTATCAATGAATGTCATCACCGTGAAACCTCATGACATTGACCAGGCCATCGAGGTTGATGCGGCTGTTACGCCCGTCGATCCGTAAGTTGCAAACTTCATGTACTTACGCCGAAAATCCGAAAGTAAAATCTAAAAAACATAAACGAATTAAAATGAGGCTGGGTTACACTCACTCGACAAGCCTGCACTCGATTAAATAGTTTCGCATTAATGATTAAAATTTTGTTGCGCTTTTTACAGGTACTGGCGTTTGGATTTCTGGCCATGAATGCCGGGGCATCAGATTATTATCTTTCTGCGCAAGGGAATGATGCCAACGACGGCATGAGTGGGAGTGCCGCCTGGAAATCAATTGAAAAGGTCAATAGCACGAAACTATTGCCGGGCGACCGGATATTTTTCCATCGCGGAGACGTGTTTAGCGGAGAGCTTCGGATGGGAAATTCGGGAGAGCAAGGGAGGTCGATTGAAATTGGCGCTTATGGAAGTGGAGCAAAACCCGTTTTGTCCGGCGCAGTGCCCGTAACGTCCTGGAACTTGTATTCAAATGGCATTTACGTCGCCCGGCAACCGGAGGCGGTAAGCGCCGTTTACTTGAATGACAGTTTGCAGTGCCTGGCCCGCTATCCGCGCACCGGTTTCAACACCATTAAACACGGAGATAAAACCAGCCTGGTTGACGCGCAAGGATTGCCGCCCGGCCTGGATTTGACGGGAGCGACAGTCCGGATAAGGGCGGTTGACTGGCAGTACGAAGTAATGAAGGTGGCTTCCCAAAACAGCAATAGCATTACTTTCACTGGTAAAATGAAGTATCAATGCAATCCCGGCTTCGGTTACTTCCTGGATAACAAACTCGATTTTTTAGACAGCCCCGGGGAATGGTTTTATGACTCATCCTCGAAATCGTTATATTTTATTCCACCGAATGAAGTTAAGCTTTCCGATGCCAGGGTAGAGGCAACTATCATGGATTGCGGGTTGATGATCGAGACCGGGGTGAGCAATGTTTTAATTCACGACCTGGATTTTGAGAAGTACAAAACGGCGGCCATCAACGGAATGGAAAATTCATCCTGGATAGCGATCAGTAATTGCGTGATTCGAAATATTGGCGTTTACGGAATCAACTTGGATTTAAACACCGGGCATTACCTCATCAGTAACAATCAGATTGAAGATGTAAGCGGGCGCGCGATTTCAACCCTGGAAAGCAGTGATGATAATATTTGCGGCAACGACATCCGGCGAATCGGCTTGTACCCCGGCTATGGCTATGAAGGAGTTAATAATGCAACCGGGATCGCAGTCATTAAAAAAGAAAAATCATTTTCAACTGACCAGGCAATCATCGAACAATTGAAACAAAAAAATGTGCCGCCCGAGGTGGTGAGTCGCATCAGCACGATGGCGGGTTTTTCTTATTCAGATAACACGGCTTTGCTGAACGCACTGGCCGCGAAGCTGGGCAAGGCCGATGCCAGCCGTTTTTCCGCACTGGTGGTGCAATTGGTAAAGAATGAAGCACAGGCAAAATCAAAATTGGAAAGCAGTCATAACCGGGTGGCATATAACGTGATCGAAGATACCGGCTATGTCGGCATACGCCTCGACGGTCACGATAATATTGCTGAGTGCAATGTTCTCAAAAATACTCTGCTTAAAATGGCAGATGGAGGATCGCTCTATTGTTGGGCTCAGAATGACCACTACACTTTCAGCAATATCTTCCGCAGCAACATTGTTATCAACGTGGTGGGCAATGGGGAAGGCGCCACCAATAGCCATCCGCTTACTTGCGGAATCTACCTTGATAACAAGACTCATCATATTACTGTGGAAGATAATATTTTGATAAATACCGGGCTGGGAATTTTTGTGAATGATCAAGGGTACGACCAGCAGATCACTGGAAATACCTGCTACAACAATATCAGCGGGCTTACGTTCAACGAATATTTGCAACGCGGATCGATGACTGGGAGCCGGGTTCACGATAACATTCTATTTGCGACAGATATTCAGCAGTCGCCCTTGTTATATTGGTCCATTCTTCAAGATAATTTCCGACCGGTTATTTCAGAAGACAATAACTTATACGGCGGACCGGGACCGGCGTTCATTCGGTATAAATATTTTAAAAATGGAACAGAATGCACCAACGATTTCACACTTCCCCAATGGAAACAATTCTATGGCATGGACGAGCATTCCAAGTCGATAACCGCAAGCCAATCTATTATCTTTATCGATGACAAGCCATTCGCCAGGACTTTTGAGGTTCCGAACCATGAGGAATATCGCGATCTAAAAGGCGAGGCCATAGGAAAGAAAATTACTTTGCAACCGTTCACAAGCCAAATCCTGATTCAAAAATAAAAGCCAGTCACTGAACCCCGTGAAAACTCGAGCCGCTGCAATGCAAATTTACGCCATCAAACGAATCATCACAGGCGTATTGGCAGTGCTTGTTTTGACAGGACAGTTTGCGTTTGCGCAAACCAACACATCCACGCCAAACCCGGTCACATCCGGCTTTACCGATGCGGCTACGTTTGGGTTTTCGCCTGATGCCAGCGGTGTGGAAAATACCAGGGCCCTGCAACGCGCGGTAGACGGAGGGGGAACTATTGTGGTAAGCCGGCCGGGCACTTACAAAATTGCCGGCACGGTTTACATTGGCGGCCAGACGACGCTTTCATTTGGCGACGGCGTGTTTCTGAAAAAAGTTGTTGAGGTAGGGCCGTTCTCGCATGTCTTCCTTAACAAAGGCGCGTTAACCAGGATTTATGACCAGCACATCACTATTGAAGGATTGCAGCTGATTGTTAATGGCGTCGATGGACGCTTTTTTAAAGATGTCTATGGGCTGCAAGGCCAGGTGGCATTTTTTTATGTTAAAGATCTGAAAATTGAGCATCTTCGCTGCCTTGACCTCGCCAAGGAGCAATACTGTATCCAGGTTTGCACTTTTGAAGATCTCATCGTTGATGACGCTATTATCAAAGGCGACAAAGACGGAGTGCACTTGGGCCGGGGAAAGCGTTTCACCATTAGAAATTGCGTCTTTCAAACATTTGATGACGCAGTGGCGCTCAATGGGCATGACTATGATGTGGGCAATCCAGAGATGGGCTGGATCGAGGATGGCTTGGTAGAAAATTGCTACGACTTGAATGCCGAGAAAACTACGGGTTATTTCTGCCGGATTTTGGCCGGTGCCTGGGTGGATTGGCACCAGGGAATGGAGGTTCAGAAATCAGATACGGTGGTCTCGCAGGGACGGCTATATAGGGTGTTTGCCAACCCTGATGGAAAGAAATACAAATCAATCACCCGGCCAACTTTTGATCACGGCTCCCAGGTGCTCGATGGAATCCAGTGGGTAATGGCACAAAAGGACGTTACCTATACGGCGGGGGTGCGAAACGTTACCTTCCGCGATATTTTCCTAGAGAAACCGCGCATTGCCTTCTCGATCCATTTTGATAATGACCAATATAGCCGCTCGTATTATCCGGGCGCTGAGATTCCGGTCCAGAAGCAATTGGCTTTCGATGACATCCGCGTCCTGCACGATCAGAACTATGATTTTCTTTCGATCGAAACCCCGGTAGACGCTGTGACTATCATGGATTCCAGTTTCCGCGATAACAGCATTGATTTTCAAAGCAACCTGGCCATGCCGGATTATGGCCCAACCAAGCTTAACATTTTTGGCTGTGTTTTTAACAAGCCCGGAGTGATGGATTTGGTGCTGAACGATATCACCAATAAAATGATTGAATTGAAGACCTCAGCGAATATTGCGGTTTCCGACAAATTCTCAGCCAGAGTAATCCCCGGACCCGGTTCGATCCGTATTGAGTCCGACTTGCCGGGTTTAAAACAATGATACTCGTAAAATCACGGTGATCACATGAAGATCCAAATTCGTTTTTTAATTCTTGTTGCGTGCTTTTTGACCACGGTTGGCTCCGTATCAGCAAAAGTGGAATTATCCGGCGTTTACAGTGACCATATGGTTTTACAACGCGGGGCACCTGTCCCGGTTTGGGGATGGGCTGAGGCGGGCGAACAAATTACCGTCGAGTTTGCCGGCCAAAAGAAAAGCGCTGTAACGGATGCCAATGGCAAATGGATGGTGAAACTTGATCCACTTCTCGTGAGCATCGAGCCTCAGGAATTACGAGTCAGCGGTGCTTCTCCCAATGAAACGATAGTGATCTCGGACGTGCTGGTCGGGGATGTATGGCTTTGTTCCGGCCAGTCGAACATGGAATTTGTGATGTCGCAGCTAAAGAACACGCCTTATGAAAGCGATTTAACCACGGCAAATTTTCCGCTCATCCGTCAGGGCGTCGTACAACGTGACCCGTCGGTTGAGCCGACAAATGATGCGACCGTTCTTTGGAAAACGTGTACGCCAAAAACGGTTGGCGGCTTCACGGCTGCAGGATTTTATTTTGCGCGCCTGGTTTCCAAAGAATTGGGAGTGCCCATCGGGTTGATCCATTCGTCCTGGGGAGGGACTTCAGCCGAGAGTTGGACCAGTAAATCCGCGCTTGATACGGTGCCCAATTTTAAAATTCGCGCTGATGGACAAATCCAGGCCTTAAAGCAATTGCCCGATGAACTTGAGAAATTTCCGGCGGCCATCACTGCCTGGGAACAGGAAAATGGTCGTGCCGATACACAAAATATCGGCGAACAAAATGGCTGGCAGAAAGCAGGCGCGGACGTATCTGACTGGCAAAGAGGCCAACTGGACGCCAAGTGGCTCAATGCGGGTTTGACCAACGGCGGCATCATTTGGTTGCGTAAAAAGGTTGATCTGCCTGAATCGGTAGCCGGGCGAACTTTCCGTCTCAATCTTGGCCTGATAGATGAACAATATATTACTGCTTATTGGAATGGAGAAAAGATCGGGGAATTTGGAAGAAAGGCATCAGAATCGAATTTTGGTCATTTTTACTATAGCTACATGTATTTCGATGTGCCGCCGAAATTGTTAAAACCAGGCACAAATGTTTTTGCTTTGCGTTATGTTGTAGATACGCCGGGCAAAGCGCCGATGACTAAGGGAGCGCTGAAACTGGAATTTACAGATTTAGGCGCGAAACACTGGAATGATGATTGTTTAATCAAAGTGGAACGGGAGTTTCCCCCATTGAGCAAAGCCGCCCTGGTTGCCAGACCCGCTGTGCCAAAGGGCGACGGCGCTCACACCGCATCCGCATTGTTCAACGGGATGATCTATCCGTTGATTCCCTTCGCGATCAAAGGGACGTTATGGTACCAGGGGGAGCAGGACTCCAGCCACGCCTTTACCTATCGAACGATGTTGCCTTTAATGATATCCGATTGGCGCTCACGCTGGGGTTTTGATTTCCCATTCGTTATCCAACAATTGCCGAATTACAAAGCAAGCGGCATAACCAATACCGAGTGGGCGGAATTACGCGAAGCCCAGGCGTTGACGGCAAAATCGCTGACGAATTGCTACATATCCGTCGGGATTGATATCGGTGAAGCCGACAATGTTCATCCCAAAAACAAGCGGGAAATTGGACGCCGGTTGGGGCTCGTAACACTGGCAGAAGTGTATGGGGAGACGAATGCATTTTGCGGGCCGGTCTATGAATCCATGGCGGTTGAAGGTAATTCCATTCGCCTCAAATTTAGATACTCCGATGGCTTAACCTCTCTTAACGGCCAGCCGTTAAATAATTTTACCATTGCCGGGGCTGACCAAAAATTTGTGCCGGCTGAGGCGAAGATTGATGGCGATACGGTAATCGTTTCCAGTCCTCGAATTACCGAGCCCGTGGCTGTTCGTTATGCTTTTATCAACGATCCCGAAGGCTGTAATTTTTCCAATGCCAATGGCCTTCCAGCCATGCCATTTCGTACCGATGCCTGGCCGGCCAGTACCTACAACAATAAATAGAACGGCTAGCGGTCCCGGTGTCGGCAATTTTAGACGCTTAAAAAAGAAAACTGAGATGTCTAAAAGCATAACGACGTCCATAGTAAACAGAAATATCCTGTCTGGCTAAAGTCTGTGTGGATGCGTGAAATTTATCGACTTTAAAAAGACATTGCGTAAAAGTGGAAAAAAGTTCAGCCGCTCTTGAAAGATTATTCGCCAGAAAATTCCCCCCTTGATAAAAAACCGGCTGACGGCGAAAACGTCGCGATGCCGAAGACATCGATTCCACAAGATGCGGATTTAACTAAAAAACAAGTTCCCACCTCCAGGCGCTTTCTTTGGGGCATTGGCGGCGCTACGGATTTTATCAGTTACTATGGCCTAAATGGGTTGATGGACGCTATTTATATCAATGCCATGGCGCTGGACCCCAAAATAATTGGTCTGGCGCGAAGTCTTCCCCGCCTCCTTGATTTGGTCACCGATCCAGTGCTCGGCCATCTTTCGGATAACACCAAAACTCGTTGGGGCCGCCGCCGTCCCTGGATGGCGGCGGGCGCTATAGTTGCGGCGCTGGTCGCCGTGTTGATGTGGTACCCGCCACTGAAGGCCGGCCTCTGGCCGTCTGCCATATTTGTAGTCGGCATGATGGTCGCCCTCTACACCTTTGGCTATTCCATGTTTACTATTTCTTACACGGCCCTGGGGTATGAATTGAGTAAAAATTATGAGGAGCGAACGCATATTTTTCAATGGCGCCAATACGCCGCCGCCGTCACCGGCTTTTTGACGCCCTGGTTCATTCCGTTATGTTTAGCTTTGGATGGACCGTTGTTCAACGTGACGAAAGGAATCAATGGAGTTCATTACGTTAGCATTGGTATTGCGGCCATCATTTTGCTTACTGCCTGCGGTCCCATTTTTGGCGCCCGCGAAACCGGCGAGGAGGCCGGAAAAACTAAAATTAAATTTCGCGAGGCGATCCGGATTACTTTAAGAAACAAAGCGTTCTGGCCCCTGTTAGCCGGGAATTTTTTGGCTAAATTCGGCACCGCGATCACTACCTGTTTCTTTTATTATGTGATGGTCTATTATGTCAGCGGGGGCGACAACAAAATCGGAACGGCCAAACTCGCGATATTTTATAATTCCATCAACATCGCCACTGTTGTTGCCATGACATTGGTTGTGCGCTTTACCGACCGGGTGGGCAAACGACCGGCAGTGCTGGTGCTGATGCTGCTTAGTTCCCTTGCCTACGCGTCGGTCTGGTTCACTTTGCGCCCGCATCATACCGGATGGGTACTCAGCGTGGCCGACTTCCTTAAAACCAACTGCCATCTTCCTGCCCTGGTCGCTGAAATTTGGCCGGGCATTATCACCGGCATTTGTATTGGCATTTTCACGAATTCAATGCCTTTGATCATGAATTCAATGATGGCCGATGTTTGTGATGTGGATGAACTGGAGTGCGGTCATCAACGTCAGGCCTTTTACGGTGCGATATTCGTTACCTGTGACAAACTGGCGATGGCGATTGCAATGCTTCTGCAAGGCTTTCTGGTGTCGGTTTCTGGCTACAACGCCAAGCTGGTGATGCAGGCCCCGGAAACGGTGGCCTTTTGGATGAAAGCATTACTGGTGACTCAGCCCACCGGGTTCGTTCTTGGGTTTTGCTGCCTCCTGGCTTATCCCATCACACGTGCCAAAGCGATGGAGGTTCGGCGCCTGATTGATGCCCGCAGGGTTGGCAGCGGCTCATCAATTTAATGCTCTGGCTGAGAATAGGCTCCGGCTTGAATTTCTGCGACGGTCAGGCCGGTGATCATAGGGGATTGATGCTGCCATGTGTGATTCAGTTTCACTCGCAAAGAACCACCGGTCGTTTGCTCCGTTTGCCCATCGTTATAATGGACGGTCGCTTGCCGGCCGGCGGGAACCGGGATGGTCAATACTCCATCTGCCATCTGTTTATCTGACAGCCATACATAGGCTGACGGGCCATTTGCCCGGGGAAAAAATCGTCCGCTTACCTTGTCGCCGATATGAATCGCGGCATCTATCGGTGCGCGCTGTTCACCTTGTAATTGCACAGTCCAAACGCTCCGGCCTGAAGGAACCTGATCACAGACCAGCACTCCATTCAAATTGCCGGTAGTCCCATCCACCACTCGCACAAACCGGGTATGCCGCGAAGATTTGATTTGTCCCAGAGTCTGCGAATCGAGCGGAATACGCCACAAGGCCACCGGCAACGCCGGCAACGCCCGGGGAGATTCAATCACGACTCGCACCTCCGCTCCATTGCCTTGTTGCTCGATAGTTGTCGTGGCGCTAACGCCCGTCAAATCTACCATGCGCGGTACGCAGTTGCTGGCCGTGATGAGAGCGGGATTGATTAATCCGTATTTCTGGCGGAGATTTGGTTGTTCGGACCATTCCGGTTCAGACCAGGGACGCGTGTAATCCCAAAAAAATTGCGGCAGCGATGAGCCGTCTTCATATACCACATGAAAACGTACGTTGCTCAATTCGATCCGGTCTGGAACCTGGGGCGGCTTATATCCATTGGTGAGACCGGCATAGATATCCGGCCAGTAAAACCAATTCTCGGGTTGTTGCCGGTAATGCCGCTGATAGTAGTCAGCCATGTCTACTCCGTGGGTAAACACCACCTTGTGGTTGCGGGCCGCTTCAATCAAATAGCTGACGCCCAGGCGATTTGCTTCGTTCCAGTCCGGCAAATCAAAGAAATTCTCCAACGCGACCGAAAGAAACAAGGGCTCGGTCTGGGAATGCGACTCCACAAACAGGAGATCCATGGCGGCTTCAAACCGGTCGATATTCCAGGATTCGCCCATGTTTCCACCATCACTATGTTGACGCAAAAAACTCACCTGTGGCTGACCTTCGGAAGTGTAGATAGAGTAAATACGCACGTTGGAAGTGCTCGTTTGTGGCAGCATCACGATGCTTTGGCCGGGGGCAACTTTCCTAAAATCATCCGTGGCAATAAAATAAGGCACTGTGGGAGCTCCCCAATCGTTGATTTGCCAGCCGTTGTTGTCTCCTCCCAGGTCGGTCCAGTTTTGCCATTGGCATAGCGTGTCGAGCGCTTTAATACCAAGCGATCGCGCGATTTCCGGAGTGCTATCGCTGTAAGTGTAGCCGCCAACATCCTGCAATGGCCCTATGCCCAGCATGTCCCAAAGCTTAATATGCTGCTGGATTCCTTCACGCTGCAATTCATCGCTGATCTTGAAGAAATTCTTGTCAGGAATACCCGGCACAACGGCGTCCGCATGCATCATTGGCATGATTTGATCACCCCAGCGGTGGTGGAACTCAATCAAATGCCGGTAACGCGCCAATTCAGCCTGAGGAGTGAGAGAGAGGCCTTTTCCAACATTCCAGAAATCACAAGAAAGTCCGGCATCATGGATGGCGTCAAATCCGGCAGGCGGCGCGTTCGGCTTGGTGACATTCTTATCGCTGGTCACCATCAATCTGACGATCGCGCAGTTACTATCCGCTACGCCAAACACCCGGCTGAGTTCTTCATCTCCTGCTTTCCATAGCACGTGCCAATTTCCCGTCTGTTCCGGTTTCAGTTCCACGACCGCTTCGTAAGCATCATTCGCCGTCGCATGCCAATGCAGGGTGAGCGGCTCGGTTGTGCCAGCTGGACGGCTTAAATAATCTGCCTGGACACTCGCAGTACAGTTCGACGGAACCGGCTCCGCACAGCGAAAATAAAGGCGGACTGTTTCGCCTGGCTGAACCAGTCCCGGTTCGACACGAAGATCCGTTTTGTATTTCCATTTCCCTTCTCCATTGGCTCTGAAATATGTCTCAAAATTCGTCAGCAAGTTCCAGTTGCCATTGACCTGTTCAGCTTCCCATTGCTCGATACCCGCTTTCTGTTGTGCAGATGACAGTGGAGCCTCATTTCCTTGTCCTTCTAGTTCCACGTTTTCCACACGCAAGGTCTTCCCGTTGTTGTAACCTTCCGCCTGCAATGTCAGATAACCACCAACCACGGACGAAGCCGCCGATAAGGGAAAAGAGGTCTCACTCTCGCCACTGATGAGAACAACAGTATTTGATTGCTGGCTTATCGTAAGCGAGGCCTCACTTTGATCATTGATCGGAATTTGCAATTTGCCGATGTCTTTGCCTGCATCATAAATCGTGACTTGCCCGTCTGCCTGCACCGCTATCCATCCGGTAGATTGCTGAAAATCGCCCCATTCAAAAGTCTTTCCCCATCCCACTTTAAACACGCCATTCCTATTATTGCCAAAATTCCAGCGCAGCTTGAGTGTGAAATTAGTAAGATTGGCTGGATTCATCGCCGTTCCCGCCAGAGTCACTTCAGGAACATGTCCCTTTAATGCCATGCCATTGGGTTCGATCGCAGGGGTCGCGTTGCCAAACCACCATAACCCCGGTTTTAAGAGATCGTCTGCTAAAGCCCCGTTCGAGGAAGTTTGCAGAGCGCATACAAGCGCACAGAATAGTGAAATGCCGATGTTGGAAGGAGGCCTTAACATTTGTTTCGATTTCATTTTTGCTTTTTGCGCGAATCCCAGGCTCTTAGTTACTGGTAACTTTATCAACTGCGTCCAAAAGAGAGCTATTGACGCGGCCTTGTTCCATGAGTTTTTTCCAAATGGCATAGACGGCGGCATCCCATCCCTGATTGGCCCGGCCAAGTTGTCCGGTCGCGGTATTAATAGTCTCGAAATACGTGCCACCCAATTTGAAATCGAGAGCGCCGCGCCAAACCAGTTCCTTCTCCGCGCCCGGGGCGCCATGTAAATAAGCGTCAATCAGAAAAAGCATGTCATACAAATACCAGGAAGCACCCCATTGGTAGCTGCCCGGGTTTTGCCACTGGCCGCCGGTAGGTTGTGATTGGACTGAAAAATCCCTGGCGCTGTACGCACTGGCAGGGGCGTAGCTGCCGTCGGGCAGGCAAGTCACCTTGAAACCGTAGGGGGTTTTAGCATGGGCGATTACCTGCTCGAAGTGGCTTCGCACGGATTCATCACTCAAAAGAGCCTGGTGAAAGAACAATTGTGCCAGCAAGTCGCCGACCAATGGATCCACGGCTAATAAATTTTTTTTCTGGCTGAACGGAAAATAACCGGCCTTTTTATCGAACATGGCCTGGTAATTTTTGATTGCCTGCGCCGAGGAAACGGACGGTTTCAAGCCCAGGGCCTCCGCGGAGAGCAAAGCCACTGCCAGTAATCCCTGGTTGTAGGTGATCACATCGTCTTTTTCAAATGCCGCCAAGTCGCACCAGGATTGGAAATCCTTTTTCCCATCGACGTTCGAAGAGTGATACCAGCCATCCTGGGTATGAGCTTCAATGTATTGTAATGTTTTGCGCGCTGCCTCCATGTCCGGTTGGCCGCCTTCCAATTTGGTTCGGTACGCCCAAATCATGCAGAAGAGCGGCCGCTCTGCTCCCGGCGTCTGTGCGACTGCTTCATTCTGATAACATTCGCGGGCGAAATGGGGAGGCAATACCATCGATTGCCAAAAAGCGTCGCGGGAATATTGTTTATTGCTGTAATCGATGCCCGGAACTACCCAATAACGGCTGTTACAGGTTTCGTTGCTCCTGACCAGCGTGTAATTGCTACTAAATGCCGTTGCCCCAAAACGTCCCGTTTCATTTGCTCCCCAACGCCTGGCAATCGCAAATAATACGTCCTTGCGCAGGTCGTTCAGCGTACTGGCATTGCTCTTAAACAGGATGGCATTGAAAATGTGGGCGTTTCCATTCCCAATCGCGTGGTAATATTGCTGGATTTTGACAGATTGTGGCGGGTGTCCGGTAATCTCACCGTCATCTCCGGATGACAATAACGCAGTATGAGTTTGAGAATCCATGGTTTGCGTGGTGAAGTTGTCATAGACGCCTGGAGTGTCGCTAACGGCCACCATGAAACCAGAATCATCCCTGATGGCGATCATGGGTAGATCCTGCCTGGTCAGTCCGCTAAAATTATAGTTGGCGGGATCATGCGGGCTCTGGCGAAATATCTGCCGGCCGATTACTTCTCCTTTATACGACCACGGAGTTCCTTTTTTGAAATCCGCCCGCAATGATAGAAAGCAGGTTTTCTCAGTTTCCGATTGGGCCTTGGCCGTAATTTTTACCAGGTTATCTTGTGGTTCGATTTCAACGTCGAGCTGGATTCCGCCGACCGTTTTTTTAAAGGCAAGTGCATGCTCCGGGAATCCATCAAAATGGCAAACCTCAATACCTTGTTGATGGGGTTGTTCCAAAACGAGAGACCAACGGATATTGCTCTCACCTCGTGCCAAGTCCGTGAAGGCGCTGGCGCATAAAAGAAACCATAGAAGTTTTGAAAAACTCATGACGCGGTGAGGTTAGGGGATGTTTTTGAAAAACATTTTCGCACCGACTGGAGTGATGAAAGCGGCTTTGGGCATAAACTTTGGAGGTTTGCCGGAACAATGTATTTATTGATAATGCTCATTGCATTATGATATTTGAGATTTAACTTCTTCTTTTTCAGCGTGCTTGCCGTTTTTGCGCCTTATTCTAACTATTTGAATGAGAATGTGTTGTCATTAATCCTAACGAATTGGGCTAAAATCACCTTTTCCTATCAGGGTCTGAACGCTCAAATATCGAAAGCGTAATACTAAAATCAGTAATGATAACCAATGAAGCAGGAGGTAAATTAACCAGACTCCAAATACATGGTGCAAAACAAAAATTAGAGCTTGGCATTAAAATTGTGAGAATCTTAAAAAAAGCGAATTTTCAGGCCGCAGGATTGCTGGCGGCGCTACTTGTTTCGGTGAATGGAACAGCCCGTGCGGCTTTGGACACCTGGACAGGAGCAGCATCAGCCAACTGGGCAGACAGCAACTGGACTGGCGGCAATAATCCTCCCGGCAGCGGAGACTCGCTTATCTTCACCAGCGCGACAGGTGCGGGCGGCGCGGTATTGAATAACAATCTAACCTCGTCATCCTTCAACCTGGCAAACATCACTTACAATTCCAGCGCGGCGGCCTTCACGGTGAGCGGCAACGCCTTTAACCTTGCCGGGAATATCACTAATAACAGCGCCAGTCTGGAAACCATCAACGATCCGTTTAGCCTGGCAGGCACGCAAACTTTTACGACCACCAGTGGCGGAGGCAATCTGGTTTTCGGTGGCAGCCTTAGCGGCGCAGGCGGCATCACTTTGGCCGGTTCCGGGACGGTGACGCTGTCCGGGGCCAACAGTTATAGCGGAGTAACGACCATAAATGGCGGCACATTATTTTTGAATAATACCGCGGCATTGCCGGCGACGACGGTATTAACAGTGAACAATAGCGGTATTGTCGATCTTAACGGTAAAAGTGAAACCATTGCCAATTTTGGTACGGGTAGTGCAAACGGTTGGATCACTAATAGTGCCAGCAGTGCGGCCGCACTTACCATTACCAACTGGAATGTTGGCCTAAACCCCCCGATTGCCAATGGGGCGAATGGAACAGTGGCGTTAAACTTCATGAGCATTGGGAGCGTCTTTGGAGGTTCCCTCAACAACAATAATAGTACCTTTTCGGGAGGGGTGGTGCTTGGCAATGTGGTAAGCGGATCGGGTTATGCACGTTTCCAGGTCACCGCCACTCCCGTCAACAGCGGCTCGCCGGGAGCTATCAACAGCAGCATTTTTGGGCGGGGCACCATCACCATCGGCACCTCGCCCACGGACAAAGCCCAGTTGTACATCACCGCATCCAGTTGTACTATTCTCAATAATATTGTTTGTAATTCGGCGCTGGGCTCAGACAGGTTGGGCGCTATTAGATCGGATTTTTCCACCCTGACGCTGGCGGGCACATTAACCGCGAACCAGGCACCGGTCTGTCTGAATTGCAATAGTGTTAATACAGGCACAGTCCTTCTGACTGGCCAGGTCACCGGGCCAAACGGCTTTTGGTTGAGGTACAACCCCTCCGATCCTACAGCTTATTTTACTTGTACCCTGGACAATGTGACCGCCAACGCCAACAACTACCAGGGGCCAACTGAGATTGATTCGCCTTACATTCTGGCGATGGGCGCGGCGAACCAGATACCCAGTGGTGCGAATACGGGTAATGTCACCAACAACGGGACACTCAAGCTCAACGGCTATAGCCAGACGATTGATGGTCTTTGGGGTACTGGCGTTGTGGATGGTGCGAGTGGGTCGCCAACGCTGACGGTTGGAGCAAACAACGCAACCGCAGCCAACAGTTGCACTGTAGAAAATTCGAGCGGCAGCCTTAACCTGACGAAGGCCGGCTCGGGAACAGCAACATTCACGGGCACGACGTCTTACAGTGGCAATACCACTGTGAACGGCGGCGTTTTGAGCCTGCAACAACCTGGTTTTAATTCGCGGAGTACCATCACTATCGCTTCCGGGGCCACCCTAGACCTGCCTGGTTCCGGATCGTTCGTCGTGGCAAATCTTATTCTCAATGGTGTCCCTCAATCATCCGGGACATACAGCTCCGCCAACACCACGTATATTACTGGCCAGGGCCAGTTAGTGGTGGAGGCCGGGGGCAGCGTAGATACATGGACCGGGGCAACATCGGCTAATTGGAACGATAGCAATTGGACGGGTGGCAATAATCCTCCCTACAGTGGCGACTCGCTTATCTTCACCGGAACGACAGGGGCAGGTGGAACGACGCTGAATAATAATTTGACCTCCTCGTCCTTCAACCTGACTAATATTACTTTTAGTTCTGGAGCGGCCGCCTTCACGGTGAATGGAAATGCCTTTGTCCTTTATGGAACCATCGCCAATAACGGCGCGAACCTGGAAACTATCAATGATCCATTCAACCTGCCAGGCACGCAAACGTTTACCACGGCAAGCGGTGGGGGGAATCTTACCTTTGGAGGAAATCTTAGCGGTGGTGGCGGTATCGCCGTAAACGGTTCAGGCATCGTCATGCTGTCAGGAGCCAACAACTATAGCGGTGTGACGACGGTAAATGGAGGCACGCTTAAACTTAACAACGCCGCAGCGTTACCAGTATCAACTATCCTGACTGTGAATGGCGGTAATCTTGACCTGAATGGTAAAAGCGAAACCATCGCCAATTTTGGTTCCGGAAGCGCCAATGGTTGGATTACCAATAGTGCCGCTGGTGCCGGCGCACTTACCCTTACCAATTGGAACATTGGCCTGAACACCCTGGTTGCTGACGGGGCGAGTGGCCCGGTCGCCCTTAATTTTATCAGCGCGGGAAGCATCAGCGGCGGCTCGCTCAATAATAATGCCAGCACTTTCTCCGGGGGCCTAACGCTGGGCAATGCCGTGAGCGGTTCGGGTTACGCACGCTTAAGCGTAAACACGCCAGTAAACAATGGCGCCCCTGGAAATATTATAAGCAGTCCCTTTGGCCGGGGGACTATCACGATTGGGCAGGCGCCCACGGACAAGGCGCAATTGATCTGCAACAATGGCGGGGTGGATACGCTTTTAAATAACATCGTCTTTAATACGGCGCAGGGCGCGGACCGGGTCGGAGCTTTCCGGGTGGATGCCACAACGGCGGTGTTGGCGGGGACATTGACGGCGAACATGGCGCCAGTTTCCTTTGCGGCTGCGAGTACTGTCGGTACCGGATATGCCTTTGTGGCGGGCCAGATCACCGGGACTAACGGCTTATGGCTTCGCTACAATTCTTCGCAGGGCCAGGATTACATGACTTGTGTCCTGAGTAACTTGACCGCCAACGCCAACAATTATCAGGGACTCACCGAGATTGACGCTCCCTATGTTTTGGCGATGGGTGCGGCAAATCAGATTCCCAACGGTGCCAGTGCGGGTGATGTCACGAACAATGGGACGTTCAATCTCAATGGTTACAACCAGACGATTAACGGACTTTTGGGCGGAGGCATCGTCAATGGCGTTAGCGGGACGCCGATACTAACGCTCGGGGGTGATAACGAGACTTCCACGTTTGGCGGCAGGATCATAAATTCCGGCGGCAGCCTCAGCGTAACCAAGATTGGCACCAGCACACAGACACTCGCCGGCCAAAATACTTATAGCGGAGCCACGATCATCAATGCCGGCGTCCTGCAGGGTGCCGTGGGCGGTTCCTGTTCGAATAGTGCCGTGACCGTGGCGGCCACAACAACAAATACGGCCATGCTGGGCATACCCATTACCGACGTTACAAAACAGTGGACCTGTTCGAGCCTGACAGTGAACAATGCGGGCGCCAGCTCCGGTTTGCAGTTCACTTATGGCCTGATAACGCCCGGCACCATCGCAGCTCCTTTGAACGTCACCGGCGGCGTGACTTTCTCAACCCCGCCGGCGATCACAGTTTCTGGAAGCGGCATTCAGTTGACCTCCGGCAACGGTTATCCGTTACTGACCTGGGGAGCAGGGTCTCCTCCCGATTTAACAGGAGCGACCTTGACCTTCGTTCCAGCGATATATTCCGGGAACCTGTCTATCGTCGGCAATACGCTCTACTTGCAGTGCACGAACATCAGCGCCAGCAGCCTGAGCTTGACCGTGACCAATGGTACCGGCAGTGGCTATTACGCCAATGGCTCACAGATAGCAATCTCAGGCGTCGCCGATCCGGCCGGCATGGTGTTTTCCTATTGGGCGATCAATTCAGGAAATCCAGTGATCGCTAATTCCAACGCGCCCAGCACAACGCTGACCATGCCTCCCGGCAGTACGGCATCCGTCACTGCCATTTTCACCAACATCCCGGTACCGCCGCCTATCGCCGGGATGGGATTCAGCCTCGCATGGAACGATGAATTTGATAATGGCCTTAAAAGCATTGACCTTGGTAATACTCAAACCAATGGATACAAATGGTATGTTCAACCGCCATTTACCGGCGGCCCGGTATCCTCATCTGAGTTCACCAATCCGCAGCCGTCCGTGGTGCGCATACTTGGTTCAGGCCCTAACAATGGCGGAGAGCAATTGGTGAGTTCCGTCTCCATGAATGTTGGGTATAACGTGGCGGACTCCGCCGGTTTTTATGTGGAAGGCCGGATACGGTTTTTGACCAGTTCGTTTGATACCACATACGCCTGGCCTGCCTTTTGGTTGAGAGGAACTGAAGGAATCACGGGTACAGCGGCGCCCTGGCCGGGAACAACCAATGGCTGGCAGAATTCAGTGGAAATAGACATCATGGAATATTACGGGGGAACCAGCTACGGTTCAGCCCTGCACAATTGGTATGGTTTCGGCCCTTTCACCGATACCGGTGCTACTACCACGTGGCCTTTCAATAGCTATGGAAGCAATCCCAGCAATGTCTGGCACACTTATGGTTGCCTGATGATTCCCAGTTGGCAGACGACCAACGGGATGGGATATGCCGAGATGTTCCTCGACAACGTTTTTGTCACCAAATACAGCGTGTCGTGGCTGAATCCCACGAATCTTTACACCAGTAATCCAAACGCTACCAATGCACCCACCGGCGGTAATGTGCTTTCGACGACCGAACTATGGCATCACATCATCGCCGTAGGGACGGCCGCGACTAATTGCCCGATCGATGTGGATTGGGTACGCGTCTGGCAGCCGGTGACCATGACCAGCCTGGGGATTCAAACGAACAGCTTTGGACTCCGCATTGGGGACTATCACACCAGCACGGTGGTGGAAGCCTGCACCAATCTGACCAATCCCGTATGGTTGCCCATTCAAACCAACTCGATTAATGCTTATTTGACGAACAGCAATCCGTTCCTGAATAATCCCTTAAACGCCAATCCGATTTATTTCAGGGATTCCCAATGGACAAATTATCCCAACCGCTTTTATCGGCTTTTCTGGCCGTAATCTCATTTTCAATCGCAACTAAAAAGGATCAGTTATTGGAGGCTGGAAATCAGTTTCTGGTTCATCCACACGAATGAATTATCCGGGCCTTCGGCTTTGATGGCCAGGTCGCTGGATTCTTTGGCGGCGGCAATCGCGCCAGCTTTATCTCCTTGTTTGGCCAATATTTCTGCCTTCAGGTGTAGTATCTCGAAAGCGATCATAGGCTTATCAGCCAGGCCTGCGTTTACCCATTGTAACGCCTTGTTCAAATCGAGGTCATGATCGTAGTAAAACGAAGCAGCCTGGAAATAGAAGCCGTCCGATTTTTTGCCCGGCGCGGCCATGGCTGCTTCGATTTGCGGCACGATCGCGGTCACAACATCCACCTGCAGGTGAATGGGAACGACCGTCTTATCCCAATCCAGCGTGAGCATAGCTGAGTCATCACGAATCTGGTTGAAATCGATCGTAAAGGTTTCGAGAGACGTGTCCGTCACGGTTGGTGTGACATTAAACCGCGCCAGGTCTTCCTTGGGATCGTATTGAAAAGCGCCAAATTGGTTGGCGTTTTTATTGATGATAATGGTCCATTCGTTGGTGCCGGGAATGGTAAATAACGAATAGGTGCCGGCGGGAATGTCGTGGCCTTCGAGTTTGACTGGTGTGCTGAAGGTGATCTTTGTGGCAGAGTTGGCGCCGGTGCGCCAGACGGTCCCATAGGGAACAATGCCGCCGAAGATCGCCCGCCCTTTGGCGCCGGGCCGCGAATAGATAACCTCGACGTCGGTCAATCCGACGCGTTGTTTGAGAGTGGAAGCGGGACTGGCGGCTGGGAAATTTACCGGGGATGGCTGGGCGGACGACAACAAAACCAATCCTCCGGTAAAAGCAAAGGTTAATAGAAGTGCCTTGGGATTCATAATGTTGAATCGTAGTGGAATTGTTTTTTAACGGAAATGGAAAAAGCATGGATTATCGCCCATAGCATGAAAAGGGGCCAAAACGGAAAAGAAAAGGGATCAGATTAATTCGCGTTAATTCGTATAAAAAAATCCGCGTTTCCCCTTTATTTATGCAGCGTTTTAGGTTCTTTTGCGACTCAAAAAATAGCGGTAGTGACTAACTATGAGTTTTCCGG
>DATJXK010000039.1:0-2732 GCA_035500235.1 Pseudomonadales bacterium
GAATTCCATGGCGTCCAGTTCCGGCTGGCCCTTGGCCTTGCGGATTTCGTTCAGCGCGGCTTTCAGGAAGTAAGTGCTGTTGACGCCGGGGATTTCCACCGGGTATTGAAAAGCCAGAAACAAACCCTCGCGGGCGCGTTCTTCCGGATCGAGATCGAGCAGGTCGTGACCGTGGTAGAGCACTTCGCCGCCGGTGATGTCATAACCATCGCGCCCGGCCAGCACCGCCGCCAGGGTGCTCTTGCCGCTGCCGTTCGGGCCCATCACCGCGTGAACTTCGCCCGGATAAATCGTCAGGCTCACCCCTTTCAGGATGGCCTTTTCCTCCACACCGGCGCTGAGGTTTTTAATTTCAAGAATAGGTTGTTTGCTCATGAGAAATTATTTAGCCACGGAGGTGATTTCCCTTTCCGTGTTGCATCGATGGCTGATCAGCCCACGCTGCCTTCCAGGCTCACGCCGAGCAGCTTTTGGGCTTCGACGGCAAATTCCATCGGCAGCTCCTTGAACACTTCCTTGCAAAAGCCGTTCACGATCATGTTCACGGCGTCCTGCGTGGCCAGGCCGCGCTGGTTGCAATAGAAAATCTGGTCTTCGCCGATCTTCGATGTCGTCGCTTCGTGCTCCACGCTCGCCGACGTGTTTTTCACTTCGATGTATGGAAACGTATGCGCGCCGCACTTGTTGCCGATGAGCATGGAATCGCACTGCGAGAAATTGCGGGCGTTCGCCGCGCCTTTTTTGATTTCCACCAGGCCGCGATAACTGTTCTGACCGCGACCGGCGGAAATGCCTTTCGAAATGATCGTGCTCTTCGTGTTTTTGCCGATATGCACCATCTTCGTGCCGGTGTCGGCCTGCTGCATGTTGTTGACGACGGCGACGGAATAAAATTCGCCCTTAGAATTATCGCCCAGCAACACACAGCTTGGATATTTCCAGGTGATGGCCGAGCCGGTCTCGACCTGCGTCCAGGAAATCTTTGAATTCTTGCCTTTGCACAAGCCGCGCTTGGTCACGAAATTGTAAATCCCGCCCTTGCCGTTTTCATCGCCCGGATACCAGTTTTGCACCGTGCTGTACTTGATTTGCGCATCGTCCATCGCGACGAGCTCCACGACCGCTGCGTGCAATTGATTTTCATCGCGCATCGGCGCGGTGCAGCCTTCGAGATAGCTCACGTAGGAACCTTCGTCCGCCACGATGAGCGTGCGCTCGAACTGGCCGGACTTGGCCGCGTTGATGCGGAAGTACGTGGAAAGCTCCATCGGGCAACGCACGCCCTTGGGGATGTAACAGAACGAACCATCCGTGAAGACCGCGCAGTTCAGCGCCGCAAAGAAATTGTCCGTGTACGGAACGACGGAGCCGATGTATTTGCGCACGAGTTCCGGATGCTCCTGAATCGCCTCGCTCATCGAGCAGAAAATCACGCCTTTTTCCGCGAGTTGTTTCTTAAATGTCGTGCCGACGGAAACGGAATCAAATACTGCATCCACCGCTACGCCGGCCAGCATCTCCTGTTCTTTTAATGGTATGCCGAGCTTTTTATAAGTCTCCAACAGCTTCGGGTCCACTTCATCCAGGCTCTTCGGGCCGTCGCCTTTTTGCTTGGGCGCGGTGAAGTAAGTGATGCCCTGGTAATCGATTTTCTCGTGGTGCACCTTGGGCCAGGTCGGCTCTTCCAAGGTGAGCCAATGGCGATACGCCTTGAGCCGCCATTCCAGCATCCATTCCGGCTCGTTTTTCTTGCGCGAAATCAGGCGGATGATGTCCTCATTCAGCCCCGGCGGCGCGGACTCCGTTTCCACGTCGGTATAAAAACCGTATTTATATTCGGTTTGGACCAACCCCTCGATTGTGTCAGTTGCTGTCGGCATAAAATTCGTTATTTCTTTGCGCAATCCGCGCACAAGCCATGAATGGCGATGTCAAAATGTTCCGGGCGAAATCCTTTGGGCAGAGCGACAGACGCGCGCGTTTGCGCCTCCAGTTCCACATCAAACACCGTGTGGCACTGGTCGCAATGAAAATGGCAGTGCTCGTGCATGTTTGGGCAAAAACGTGTCGCCCCGCGATCCAGTGTCACCTGCCGGATGAGGCCGGACTTCACCAGCGCATCCAGGCAGTTATAAACCGTCGCATGGGAAATCTCCGGCATCTGGCGTTTGGCGCGGATGAAGACCTCGTCGGCGGTGGGATGATCGCGCTTCTGCATCAGGACGTCATAGACGTGCTGGCGCTGCGGCGTGAAACGAAAACCGCTCGTCGTCAATTGCCGGCTAAAATCCTCATTCGATGTCTTGTCCGCCATTTTCATCGGAAAAGACAATCTACAAATGAAACACCCACGGGTCAAGATTTAGAATAAATCTAAATTGGGTCAACCTCCGGTACACTCACTGCGCTTGCGTCTTGGAGTGCGGCGGTCGTGACGCCGCTTTTCTGTGCATTTTATCCGTGTTTATCTGTGTCCATCCGTGGTTAAAAACCCCCATTTTCCTCTTTATTCATGCCCTCTTTGCGTATGGGACGAGTCCCTTTTTGTGGCTAAAAAATAGCGGTAGTGGCTAACTATGTCCTTTCGGCCCCACATGGTAAATTGCCCGAATGATGAAAGTAAATGTACGTTCGCATACCGGCAAAATCGGGCATCTGCCCCATGAAATTCGCTGTCAACTTGGCCGCGCCATCCATGAGGGCATCTCCGGCGTCCGCATCGTGGCCTGGCT
>DATJXK010000040.1:0-13829 GCA_035500235.1 Pseudomonadales bacterium
AATGAAAAAAAGCGCTGGCCGCAGTCATCCCAATCACCGCGACCAGTGCGCCGGGGATTCGCGGCGTCCACATTTCAAATCCCACAATGACCGCAATCACGGCCAAAGCGATGGAGAGACACATCCAGTTCGTTTCCGGGAAGTGGCTCAACGTGAACCACATTTGCTGGAGGAAACTGTGGCCGCTTTTTTCGAAGCCGAGCACGCCATGCAATTCACCGAGGGCAACCTGGATGCCGACCCCGGACAAAAAGCCGACCAGGACGGTGCGCGACAGGAAGTCCGCAAGAAAACCCAGCCGCAAAATTCTCGCAACGAAAAGCATCCCGGCGGATACCAGGGCGACCAGCCCCGTCAATGCCACGTACCGCGGCGTATTGGGTTCCAATGACAACAAAACAAATCCGCCGGCGATAATCGCTGCCGTGGCGGAATCAGCACTGACAACCAGATGCCGCGAAGATCCGAAAAGGGCGAAGACTAGCATCGGCAATAACATCGTATAGATGCCCGTGATAACCGGGGTACCGATGATTTTGGTGTAGCCCATCACTTCGGGAATACCCAGCGCGGCCAGCGTGATGCCGGCCATGAGTTCCGACGGAAAACGTGAACTATCTATGGGGCGGAGACCTTGAAATAAGGCTTGCAGCGACTGGCCAACGGCTTTTTGATTCATGGCATGGGTCGCACTCATGGCTGGAGTTTAGCTCACGAGTGTCCCCCACCCGCCGGTACAGGTGCGGCTTGATTATTTTTTGATTCCGGTTCTTTGGGGGGATTCTTCCAGCCACCGCCCAGGGCTTTGTAAAGCTGAACGACTGAGATCCATTCGTTAGCCTGCGCCTGGATTTGCGAGACCTGGGCCGGATAAAGTTCTTGCTGCGCTTCCAGCACTTCATAATAGCTGGACTTGCCGTTGAGATAACGCTGGGTGGCAAGGTCAACGGACGAGGCCAATGCCGCGGCTTCCTGTTGATAGTATAGCTGAACCTCGGACAATTTCTCACGGGCAATCAACGCGTCGGAAACTTCCTGGAAGGCGACCAGTACGCTTTGTTGATACGCATCTTTGGCTTCCAGGAAACTGGCTTTTGAGCCTTTATATTGAGCGTATAACTGGCCGCCCTGGAACAACGGCCCGCTCACGGTGGCGCCGGCATTCCACATATTGGCCGCCCCGCCGGTAAACGTGGAGAGTTCGGGACTGGCTTTGCCCAGGAACGCCGTCAGGCCGATGTGGGGAAAGAAATTCGCCAGATTGGCGCCGACGTTCGCGTTGGCGGCAACGAGCGATTGCTCGGCAGCCATGACATCAGGGCGCCGCTGCAGAAGGTCACTGGGCAAACCGGCCGGGATGACCATTTGCGTTTCTGGCTCGTTGGTCAGTGATCCGCGTTCAACCGGGCCAGGATTGTGCCCCAGCAAAATATTGAGTTGATCTTCCGTTTGGGCGATCTGGATTTCGAGTTGCGGAATCAGGGCAGCCGCACCGTTCAAGGCGGCGGCGGCGCGGTCGGTTTCCAGCTTGGAGGCGGCGCCGTTGATGAGACGGTCATTGAAAATGCGATAGCTGCCGGCGTAGGCATTGGTGGCTTCGCGCTGGATTTGCAATTCCTGGTCCAGGTCGAGCAATTGATAATAAGTGGTGGCGACGTCGCTAATCAGGGTGATAGTCACACCCTGCCGGGCTTCGTCCGTGGCGAGATATTGCGCCTCAGCCGCCTGGCTCAAACGCCGGATGCGGCCCCAGAAATCGATTTCCCAGGTGGCATTAAGCATGGCCAGGGCGGAACTTTGCGTGGCGCCGCCCGCGCCAATGGGAGAATTGTAAAGTGAATTGCGTCCGCGCCCGACATCGCCACCGTAACCGACCTGCGGGTAAAGCGGGGAACGGGCGGCCATGGCGTTATAGCGCGCTTCTTCTACCCGGTCGACCGCCTGTTTCAGGTTGTAGTTGTTGGTCAAGGCAATGGTGATGAGATTCTGGAGAATCGGGTCCTGGAAAACGTCCTGCCATTGCATGTCGCCGAGTGAATTGGTCGCGGACGAACCGGCGAAACGGAAATTTCCCGGCGGATTGGTGGCGGGACGATGATAGTTCGGGCCCATGGCGCAGCCCGAGATGAACAACAGAGCGACGGCGAAAGCGCCACCAAGGCAAAGAGCAATGTTTAACGATTTATCCGATTTATTCATGAGTCGATGTTTAATCCTTCGGGCGGCTGCTTAAAATTGTAACTTGCGGGCGCATGATCTAATGGGGCCGAATTGGATTTATGGAATGCTGTTTTTTAATGAGCGATGCCTTTACGGCGGGCAATCCACGGAAGACAGTCGGCTTTTTTTCTTTGATCGCCCGCACCGCCGCTGATGGTTTAGCCTGCGCAGGCGAATGCTTTCCGCCCATTGCCTGCGGGTTGGCTGACCGCGGGTGCAAAGGTTTGCGGGCCGGTTGTTGAATCACAGCCAAATATTCCTTTTCCATTTTAGCCAGGATAGCGCTGGCTTTAATGAATTCGTTCTCGGCATGCCTGACTTGTCTTTGCACAAAGGGACCGACTGATTTGTTCTTTTTAATATCGCGTTTAATGGTTTGCGCCCGCGCCTGCGCCACTGCCAAATCACTTCTCGCCTGGGTCAGTCGCGCCCGGGCCAATAAAATATCGTTAATAAGTTCCAGCGCCCCAGAATGTCGTCGCTGTGTTTTCATAACGGCGTTTTATTATTTCATGACTTGAGATTCGGTGTTTCCCCCGCCGGCCCTGCCCCGGGCTTCGATTCATGTTTCTGCCCGCTTAATTTTTCAACCACGTAAAAGGCGACCGGGATCAGGAAAATCGCGATGAAACTGGAGGCACTCATGCCGAAGATAACGGCGAAGCCCATGACCTGGCGCGAAAGCGCCCCGGCGCCACTGGCTTTGGCGAGCGGCACGCAACCGAGGATGAACGCGAAGCTGGTCATCAGGATGGGGCGTAAACGCAATTTCGCACCTTCGAGGGTGGCGTCAATCAACGGTTTGCCCTGTTCATAATTCATCTTGGCAAATTCGACGATAAGGATGGCGTTCTTCGCGCTCAAGCCGATAAGCATGACCAGCCCGATCTGGGCATAGATATTGTTTTCGTAGTGCCCAACCAGCAAGCCCATAAATGCGCCGAAGACGGCGATGGGGGTACAGAGCAACACGCTGAAAGGCAGGCTCCAGCTTTCATATTGCGCCGCGAGGATCAGGAACACACACAGCAGCGAAAAGCCGAAAATGACCATCGGCGAAACGCCTTCCTGCGCGAGTTTTTCCTGGAAGCTCATGCCCAGGTAATCATAACCCATGCCGGCCGGCATGGTTTCCTTGAAGACTTCTTCCATGGCCTTCATGGCCTGGGCCGAGCTGACTCCCGGTTTGGCCGAAGCATTGATTTGCGCGGCCTGGTAAAGGTTGTAGCGCATGGTAAATTCCGGCCCGATGATTGGCTTTACCATGGTCACAGCAGCAAGCGGAACCATATTACTGGCGTTGTTGAGCACATAGAACTGTCCGAGGTTTTGGGCCTGCGTGCGATAATCGCCTTCCGCCTGGACGTACACCTGCCATTGACGGCCAAAGCGGTTGAAATAATTTACAAACGCGCCACCCATGAAACATTGCATGGTTTCGTAAACATCCTGAAGCCGTACGCCCTGCTGGAGCACCTGGTCCTGGTTCACATTTACGTAGACTTGTGGCACATCCAGCAAAGCCGTGCTAAAAACGCTGGCAAATTCCGGGCGCTTTCGGGCAGCCGCCATAAATTTCTGGAGATTCTGCGCTAGAAATTCCACACCCTGGCCGGAACGGTCTTCCAAAACAAAAGTAACACCACCAGCCGTGCCGACGCCCGGAATGGCCGGAGGCGGGAAAGCAAAGCCGACGGCGCCCGGAATTTTAGAAAATTCACGGTTAATATGTCCCATGATGGCTTTGTATTGTTCATCGGGCGCTTTACGATCACTCCATTCTTTCTCCGCGATAAAAAAGAAGCTGCTGTAGGTATTGTAAACGCCGCTCAACATGCTGTAACCGACCACTGACGAGTAATATTTCAAGCCCGGCGTATGCGCGAGAACGTCCTCGCACTGCCTCACGATGGCGTCGTTGCGCTGGAGCGAAGCGGCATTGGGAAGCTGGATGCCGGCGAAAAAGTAACCCTGGTCTTCGTCCGGCAGAAAGCTCGTAGGAATGGACTTGCCCAACAATCCAGCCAGGCAGATTGCCCCGGCCAGCAGGCACAAGGCGAACGCGCTTTTATGCACGAGGAACCGGCAGACTCCGACGTAGCCATCAGTCGTCTTGCCAAAGCCCTTGTTGAACAGGTCGAAGAATTTTTGGAGCGGCCCTTTGCCCTTCTTTTTCGGGCGCAGCAATAAAGCGGACAGCGCGGGCGACAGGGTGAGCGCGTTGAAGGCTGAAATAATAACGGACACCGCAATGGTCACGGCGAATTGCTGATATAGCCGGCCGGTAATCCCGGGAATAAACGCCGTGGGAATAAACACCGCGGAGAGGATGATCGCAATGGCAATGACCGGGCCGGTGACTTCCTGCATGCCTTTCAAGGCCGCTTCCCTGGGCGACAAGCCATTCTCGATATGGTGCTCCACAATCTCAACGACGACGATGGCGTCGTCGACTACCAGTCCAATCGCGAGCACCAGGCCGAAGAGCGAGAGGGTGTTGATGGAGAAACCGAAAAGCGGGAAGAGACAGAACGTGCCGACGAGTGATACCGGCACAGCAAGCAGCGGAATCAGGGTAGCCCGCCAGCCTTGCAGGAAAATGAACACCACAATAATAACCAGGATGATGGCTTCCACCAGGGTATGTTCGATTTCCTTCATGCCCTCCGTCACGGCGAGCGTGGTGTCCAGCGCGATCACATAATCCAGATCAGGCGGAAAACTCTTCTTCAATTTTTCCATGAGGGCTTTTGCCCCGTTAGCAGCATCAATCGCGTTGGAACCCGGCAATTGGTAAAGAGCGATCAGCGCGCAGGATTTTCCATTCAACCGCGCCAGCATGTTATAGCTTTGCGATCCAAGTTCGACCCGTGCGACGTCTCTTATCCGGACAATGGCCCCGCCAGGCGCAGCCCGCAGGACAATATTTTCAAACTCCGCAGCGGTTTGCAGGCGGCCTTGCGAACGCACGGCATAGGTATATTGCTGGCCCTGCGGCACCGGCTGGCCGCCGATTTGTCCCGCGGGGTTGACCGTGTTCTGCTGTTGGATGGCATTGATGATTTCGGGCACGGTGATTCCCATCTGCGCCAGCCGGTCCGGGCGAACCCAGATGCGAATGGCGTACTGTCCCGCGCCGAAAACGGAAACGCTGGCGATGCCCGGCACACGGGTCATGGCATCGTTGATGTTGATGTAGGAATAGTTGGCCAGGAAAATACTGTCGTAGGTGTTGCTCGGCGAATAGAGCCCGAACATGATGAGCGGCGCGGAAGTGGATTTCTGGACGGTCACACCCTGGTTATTGACGGCCGTAGGCAACTGCGAATTGGCCTGGCCCTGGCGCATCTGCGCAAGAATCTGGTCCGTGTTTGGGTCAGTCTTGATATTGAAATCCACCGTCAGCTTCATGGAACCATTATTCGCGTTGAGCGAATACATGTATTCCATGTTATCTACGCCGGACATCTGCTGCTCGATGGGAACAGCCACGGATTGCTGCACGGTGAGCGCGTCGGCTCCCGGATAGGTGGCATTTACCTGGATTTGCGGGTCGGCAATGTTGGGAAATTGCGCAATCGGCAGGCGCGCAATGGAGACAATGCCCATCAACACCATCAGGATGGAAATCACCATCGCGACAATGGGGCGGTTAATAAAAAATTTGGCCATGGCGCGGAATCGGTCTTACGGTGTTTGCTTCGAAGGCAGGGCAGCCGACGCATCGGCAGGGGTCGATCCGGCAGCCACCGGGTTCACGGTAATGCCGTCGCGTACTTTTTGTATCCCCTCCGATACGACACGGTCACCGGCCTTGATATTTCCCGTAATAATCCAATTTTCTCCGACGCGTTCGCCGGCTTTCACCGGGCGGATACTGATTTTGTTGTCCGCATCAACCACTGCCACCAGATACGTGCCTTGCATATCCGTGACCGCCTTTTGCGGGACCAGCAGCGCATTGGTAGCGGTATCAAACAATGCACGCACCGTGACGAACATCCCGGGAAGGAGCAAGGTTTGCGGATTGGAAAATTCCCCACAGACGCGAACCGTGCCGGTCCGCACGTCAACCTGGTTGTTGGCAAATTTAACCCGTCCTTTGACCGGGTAGGTTTCACCGGACAACAAAACCAGTTCCAGCGGCGGGCCTTGATAATCTCCGGTATCCGTACGAAGCATCTTGCCCGCAGCGAGCATTTTCATCTGGATCTGGGTCATCAAATCCTGGGACACAGAAAAATAGACTTTGATGGGATCGGTTTTGACTACCGTCGTGAGCGGCCCGGTAGCGGGGCTTAAAAGGTCGCCAATCTGTGCCTGCGCGAGGCCAGCCACGCCGTCTACGGGGGAAGTAATTCTGCAAAATTGAACATTCAATTGGGCGGCATCGACAGCCGCTTTGGCGGCGAGATTGGCCTGGATGGCATCGTCCAATTCCTGCTGGCTGATAGCCTGAGTTTTAGCCAGCGGGGTATAACGTTGCACGTCCTGCTCGGTCTTGACCATCCTGGCTGTGGCCTCGTCCAAAACCGCCTGATAGGTGCGCGGGTCAATTTGGAAAAGAACATCCCCTGCTTTGACGTATTGACCTTCCCTGTATTCCTGCTTGAGAAGATAGCCGCTGACTTGCGCCGAGATAGTGGCGTCCACATCTCCGGCGAGTGAGCCCACCCATTCACGGTAGATCGGGACATCCTTTTGCTCGACAGAAACCACCTGCACCTCCGGCGGCGGCGCTTCAGCGGCCTGCTGCGGTTTGCTGCAACCCGAAAGAACCGCCAATAAAGCTAATGCTAATGCCTGCGCGGGTCTTCTTAAGTGTGATTTATCGGTCATAGGCTGTTCTGCTTCCATTGCTCTGCTGTCAGTACAAAACAAACTCACCAAACCCCTCAGACGACATAGCTATCGGGAATTGCCTGTTAGCCTGTGGTCTGCCCATTTAATCTTCCAGCTCTGTCCGTGACGTTTACATATAACCATGACAGTCGCAAGAAGTTTTTGGGCTGGCTCAATATTATACTGCATTGTTTTGTTCTTTATTTTTAAACCTGTGTTTCATATTTATCCTGTTATGAGTCCCAGGGCCATTGTGATGCAAGCCATGGAATCGCACATATGAATCACGGGCGCTGGGAGGGGAATTTAATTCAACATCAACCAACAAATCGCCGGAGGTAATATGAAAAAAATCGCACTCACTCTGTTTGTTATTGCTATTGCTTTGGCCAGCACACTGCCGGTCAGGGCGCAGGAAAAACGCGTCAGCCCGCACGAAACCATCAGCGCCCGAATCAGCGGCGACCGGCTCACCCTCACGTACGGCCGCCCTTACATCGTCAAGCCCGGGACGACTGAAGTCCGCAAAGTTTGGGGCAACCTCGTGCCTTACGGTGAACCCTGGCGCCTGGGCGCGGATGAAGCCACCCAACTCGTCACGCAAAAGCCGCTGGAGATCCAGGGCAAAACGATTCCCGCCGGCGCCTATACTCTCTACATGATCCCGCAGGAAAAAGGCACGTCACAACTGGCCTTTAGCACGCAATTGGGCGGCTGGGGAATTCCCGTGGACCAGTCGCATGACCTCGTGCGCGTGGATTTGGAAAAAACTCCGCTGGATAAAACCGTGGACCAATTCACCATGGCGATTGCCAAGGGTGAATCCGGCGGCGGCGAGTTGAAAATGATGTGGGAAAACACACAATTCTCTGTGCCATTTACCGTCCAGAAATAATCATTTCATGTTTTAACCGCGCGACCAGCGCATGAGCATCGATTTTTTATTTGATTCATCAGGCCGGCAGAAACATTTGCCGGCCTGTATTTTAGTCATCGCCGTTTGCCTGCTCGGTTGTCTAACCACTTTCGGCCAGGGCGACGGGGCGTCGTCGTCACAGATTTTGCAAGACCTCGACAGTTTTCGCGAAATGGGGAGCGTGCTTTACGTCGCAGCCCATCCTGACGATGAAAACAACCAGCTAATCGCCTACCTAGCGCGCGGGCGCCATTATCGCACGGCTTACCTTTCCCTTACGCGCGGTGATGGCGGCCAAAATGTGCTCGGCCCGGAATTTGGCAATGAATTGGGTCTCATTCGCACGGAGGAATTGCTCGCGGCGCGGAATGTTGATGGCGGTCGCCAATACTTCTCCCGCGCCCTTGATTTTGGTTTCTCCAAGGATTACAGCGAAACGTTGAGCATTTGGGACCGCGAAGAAGTGCTGTCCGATACCGTGCGCGTCATTCGTGAATTTCGTCCCGACGTCGTCATCACCCGGTTTTCGCTCATCCCTGGCGGCACGCATGGGCACCATACGGCCTCGGCCATGCTGGCTCTTGAGGCGTTCAAAATGGCCGGTGATCCAAATGCATTTCCCGACCAACTCCGCGAACGTCTCACGCCATGGCAACCCAAGCGCATCTTATGGAACACAGGACCATTCCAAAGTAACGATACGAACGGGACGCCGCTCATCCGCATCAATACTGGCGGGACGAATTCCACGTCCGGGGAATCCTACGCTGAAATCGCTGCGCGCAGCCGCTCCATGCACAAGACCCAGGGCTTTGGCAATTTTACCGGCTTTCGCGGCAGCAGCGGCCCAAGGTACGAATCCTTTGAACTCCTCGCCGGATCGCCCGCCGCCCAGGACATCCTGGACGGCGTGAACACAACGTGGTCGCGTGTACCGGGCGGTACGCCCATTGGCGAATGGACCGGTGACGTCATCGCGAAATTTAATCCGCAAGATCCCGCCGCGAGTGTCCCTGCCCTGCTGAAAATCAAAAAGCTCCTGGCTGGCCTGGCCAAAGACGATCCCATCGTGGACGAAAAACGCCAACAGTTGGACCGCATCATCCAGGATTGTCTCGGTCTCAGCGTTGAAACAACTATTCCTCAAGCCGAAGTCGTACCCGGTGAAACGCTTAACCTGCGTTTAAATGCCGCAATCAAAGCCAATATTGTCCCCGTCCGCTGGGTCGCAGCGCGGTATCCGTCAATCAAAGCCAAGTTGGCCGTGGAGGCGAATCTTTCTCCAAACACGCCGGTAAGCCGTGATTCCGTTGAAACCCTGCCAGCGAACACACCCATCAGCCAGCCGTATTGGTTGCGGGAACCGCAATCGCCCGGCATGTTCCGTGTGGCGGATCCAGGTCTGATTGGCCGGCCGGAAAATCCTCCGGTCTTCCCGATTGAACAGGTCTTCAACGTGGATGGGCAGACGTTAATCGTTCCGGACCAGCCGGTGCAGTTGAACGCTGACCGGGCTAAAGGCGAACCCAGCCAACTGGAAGTCATTTCACCGGTGACACTCAGCCAGGCGTCTGATGTCGAATTGTTCGCTCCCGACGCCAAGCGTCCAATGACCGTAACAGTTACCGCCGCCCGGCCGGAAGTCTCAGGCACCTTGCGTCTTAGCGCACCTTCGAGCTGGCAGGTTTCACCCGCGACACAATCATTTCATCTTGCCGCGACTGGAGACCAAGCGCAATTTACATTCACCGTGACCGCTCCCTCGCAACCCGCGACGGCCAGCATCACTGCGGAAGCGGAAATTGACGGGCGGCGTTACGACAACGGGCGCGTGGTCATCAATTATTCGCACATCCCGCTGTTAGTGTTGCAACCACGCGCTGATTGCAAGGCCGTTTGTTTGAACTTAAATGTTAACGCGCACAACATCGGTTATTTGCCTGGAGCCGGCGATAACGTGGCCCAAAGCCTTACAGACATGGGCTGTAAGGTAACCACCCTCACCGGAGCGGACCTGACTCCGGAACGATTGAAAGCATTCGATGCCGTGGTGATTGGCGTTCGCGCATTCAACGTGCGCACTGACCTGGGCATAAATTTGCCGGGATTGTTCGCTTACGTTCATGACGGTGGCAATGTTATCGAGCAATACAATCGTCCGGGTCGCGACCTCAAAACCGACCAACTCGCTCCCTACAGCCTGAATATTTCCAGTGACCGCGTTACGGATCCGTCCGCGCCGGTGACGCTCCTCGTACCGGACCATGCGGCACTGAACACACCCAACAAAATCACGAGCGCTGATTTCGATGGCTGGGTCCAGGAGCGCGGGACTTATTATCCTGATGAATGGGACGCGCATTGGACACCAATACTGGCGTGCAGTGATGCCGGCGAAGCGCCGCTCAAGGGCGGCCTGCTCATCGCGCAGTACGGGAAAGGATATTTTGTTTATAGCGGGCTGGTATTTTTCCGGCAACTGCCTGCGGGTGTTCCGGGCTCCTATCGTTTGTTTGCTAATTTAATCTCCCTCGGAAAATGAAACCTCCGGATGATGACCAGGACGAATTGACCGGACTACCGGGATTGCGTACCTGGCGCAGTGTATACCTTTTTGTTTTTGGTTGTTTTGTTTTGTCGGTGGTACTGCTGCTCGCGCTGACGGTCATCTATTCATGAATCCCCTCGATTTCGCCGTCCTGATCATCAGCATGCTTGCCATTGCCGCTTACGGCATGTGGCATACGCGGCGTCATCGGGACTTGAAACATTATTTGCGGGGCGACGAAACGGTCGGCTGGATGACGATTGGCATTTCCGTGGCCGCTACGCAGGCCAGCGCCATCACTTTTATTTCCACGCCGGGCCAGGGATATCAAAGCGGACTCGACTTCGTGCAAAATTATTTTGGGATGCCATTGGCGCTGATCCTTGTCGCCGCCGTCTTCCTGCCGCTTTACCGGCGCCTAAATGTTTACACTGCCTACGAATTTTTAGGCAGTCGGTTTGATACCAAAACACGCCTGCTCGGTGCGGGTTTATTCCTCGTGCAACGAGGCCTGGCCGCCGGCATCACCATTTATGCGCCAGCTATTATCCTTTCCACCGCCCTGGGCTGGCGGCTGGACTTGACCATCCTCTTCAGCGGCTTGCTCGTCATTATCTATACTGTCGCCGGAGGCAGCCAGGCGGTCACTCTCACGCAGAAATATCAAATGACTATCATCTTCGGCGGCATGGTGGCGGCCTTTGCCATTTTATTGATTAAACTCCCGGCCAACCTCGGTGACGCCTTCACCGTGGCGGGCGGTTTCAAAAAATTGAATGCGGTTAATTTCTCTTTTGATCCACAGCGGCGCTATACCTTCTGGACCGGGCTGCTCGGGGGCCTGTTTCTTTCCCTGTCCTATTTCGGCACCGACCAATCGCAGGTGCAACGCTATATCTCCGGCTCCTCCCTGCGTGAGAGCCGGTTGGGGCTGATGTTCAATGCCGTGTTCAAAATTCCCATGCAGTTTTTTATCCTGTTGCTCGGCGTCATGGTGTTTGTCTTTTATCAATTCGAACCGGCGCCGTTTTATTTTAACCAGTCCGCCTGGAACCAGGCTGTCCAGCATGACCCTGATGGCAAACTTCAGGGCCTCGCAAAAGAGTTCGATGAGACTCACGCACAGAAAGAACAATTTATCCATCAATGGCTCGATGCCAAACACGACGGCAATCAGGCAGCAGAAACGGCAGCGCAGGCACAGGCGCTGTCCGCGCTGGATCGTGGCAACGATTTGCGCGATGAGGCCGGGAAAATCATGGAAGCCAATGATCCAGGCGTGAAAAGCAACGACGCAGATTATGTCTTTATCTCGTTTATTCTTGGCCAACTCCCCCACGGTTTGATTGGACTGCTCATCGCGGCATTTTTTGCGGCGGCACTTCAATCCAAGTCCGCCGAATTGAATGCGTTAGGCTCGACCACTACGGTTGATTTCTATCGCCACATGGTTAAGCGTGATGCCAGCGACGCGCATTACGTCACCGCTTCCAAGTGGTTCACCCTGCTCTGGGGACTGGTGGCGCTGGGCTTTGCGCTGTTTGCTCATCTGCAGGAAAATTTAATTCAGGCCATCAACATTGTCGGATCGGTTTTTTACGGAGTAGTATTGGCTCTTTTTCTAATCGCGTTTTTTCTCAAACACGTGGGAGGCACGGCTGTTTTTTGGGCGGCTCTGGCATCACAAGTTATGGTGTTAATTCTCTATCATTATCTCCACATCAGCTACCTTTGGTATAACTTTATTGGCCCTGCAGCTTGTATATTGTTGAGCCTGGTGATTCAGGCGGCCTTGGGGCCAACCGACAAAACCAAGCAGGAATGGACTGCCACATGAATTCGGCGCCCATCATTTGTTTTGGCCAGCAACCAAGCGGATTTTTTCCGAAACGTTTTCTCGTCGCCAAAATCCAGACCGCGCGCCGGTTGCAAAAAGAAATCGGCGGCGAAATCGTCTTTTTCTTCCACGACAGCGACCACGACCCGCGCGAAACCCGCACGACCCTACGCCATCGCAAAACCAATGAACTGGCGCAATTGAATTTTGCCTTCACCAATCGCCTTCAACGGAAGTTCTCGCCGCTGCATCTCAAGCGCATTCCGGGTGACTGGCAGGAAAAGACGCTGCTGCAACTGCCCAATTATGTGGACCGCCCATTGATTGAGATTTTTCGAAAAATCACTGCTGCCAATGTCGCTGATTTTTGCCTCGAAATGTATCACGCCATGGGTTTGCTTGAGGGAATTCGAGTTGTGCGATCGAGCGACCCGGCGCTTCGTCGCGCGGCGCAGGATATACCGGAATTTTTTGTGGACGTTCCGTTTGAAGGCGAAGTTGTGCGCGCCCGTTTTCTCAAAGGTGCGTTCCAGCTTCACGAAGGGGGAGATTCTTACATCAATGTGCCGGCCACAAACTTCAGCAAGGAACACATCAGCCCGACGCGCGACAGCCGGCTGCTCTGGATGCAGTCCGCGGTAAATTGCACGCATTACATTGCCGGGGCCGGCGAAAAAGCCTATCTTCGACAGGAAGAAACGCCCAACATTGTCTTTGTGAATCGCGAAACCATCGAGGACCCCAATGAAGCCTTCACCGAAATCCCGTCCTGAACTGGCGCCGCTGCTGGCCTTTGGCGCGCATCCCGACGATATCGAATTCGGATGCGGTGGCGTTATCGCCAAAGAAACTCAAGCCGGTCGCGCGGCGCATTTCGTCGTCTGCTCGCGCGGGGAATCTGCGTCCCATGGCAAACCTGCCCAGCGAATCCTCGAAGCGAATCGTTCTGCGAAGTTATTAGGAGCGTCGCTTGAATTTGTAGAACTGGATGGTGACGCGCATTTGGAAGTCCGCGCGGTTCACGCGATCAAATTGGCCGGCGTGATTCGCCGACTGCAACCCGGCGTCGTGCTGGCGCCAAGCCTGGCGGAAAACCAGCACCCTGACCATTGGCGGCTGGGACAGTTGGTGCGCGATGCCTGTCGCCTTGCGCATTACGGCGGAATCCAGGAATTGCGCAAGGCACCGGCCCATGTGATTGACCAATTATTTTATTACGCCGTCACCGCGGAAGCTGAACCGCCGGATATCACACCCATTTTGATTGATGTCTCATCGCCGGATGTTCTCCAGGCCTGGACGTCCGCCATGGAAGCGCATGTTACGCAAGTCTCCGCGCGCAATTATGTGGAGCTGCAACTCACCCGGGCGCGGCTGCGCGGACTGCGTGCCGGTGGCACTCACGCCATCGCCCTGTTTCCGAATGACCCCATCGTGCTCGACTCACTGGGCCAAACCAGTTCGGG
>DATJXK010000041.1:0-2945 GCA_035500235.1 Pseudomonadales bacterium
CCAGAAGCGCACGCGCAACGGTAGGTCGGGAGATTGCGAATTGTTCCACCAGTTGGGCTTCGCTCGGCAGACGATTCCCTGCAGTATAACGACCGGCGGCAATTTCATTGCGCAGTTGACGGGAAAGTTCCTGATGCTTGAGGCGTTTGTTCATGCTGGCAGCTTTTGGATGCAACGTAACAACTTGCCTTATAAAATGTCAAAGCTGTAAATACAGAATCAATCTCCTAAGAGCGTATAATGCCTCCGGTTTTTCACATAACCTATCGCAACAATGCATCAGCATACTGCAATTTGACGGCGTGGAACCGGCAGCCATCCAGGGGTTGAACCAAAAACTGGAAACGGACAACGCTGAATTGTAGCGTAAACGCAAAACAACCGCTGATCAACCGCGGCAAAGCGGTTGTCCCGGCACTTAACTATCCGCATGCAGCATGCGGACTATTCTTTGTCGCGGGTAATCTCAAATAAGAACCACGCGCGGCGCTCCGTTTGGTCAATCCAGTTTTCGATCAGGCTGGCGGTGGCGACGTCATTGTGCCGGTCACAAATTTCATGCACGTCGCGAAAAGAACGGATGAGATGCTGGTTATCCGAGCAGAGTTCCGACAGCATCTGCAACGGGGCGACTGATTCATCGTTGTTGTCCTTTAAGGTTTGATGTCTGGCGATGTCACCGATGGAGTGAAGCGTTGTGCCACCTAATTTTCTCGCGCGTTCAGCGATGTCATCGGTCATGTCGAAAATCTGGTCGGAATGCTCATCCAGGAGCAAATGATAGTCACGAAAATGATGCCCCTTCATGTGCCAATGGAAATTTTTGGTCTTAACGTACAGGGCAAACACGTCCGCAAGCAACGGGCGGAGCGCCTCCGTGATTTCACTGACGGCTGTTTCGCCCAAATCGCTCAGGCGGCTTGAACCATTCTTCGTTGTTTTATTTGGATTCGATTTCATAGCAGTTTTATTTTTGAGTAAAATCTTCCCTCCTCCGGCGATTGTCCGGATATGCTTTAACAGAGCTTCTCTTGAGAAGCCAAAAATGTCAAATGGAAGAAAAAAAGATCACTTGCTATTAGTTCGGGCGACGGATTCCAGTCAGGAGCCCGAGTCCACGAAAAACTTTCTTTCCCAAATTGCAAAAAAACCTTTGACCCAAGGCTTTACTTCGCTTTTCTTAGTTCAGTTATGAGTGGTGCCGGATTCTTTTTATGCAGCAGCTGCTGCGTGGCTGGACTGCCTTTGTCCTTACCTGTTTGGAAGAATGTTTACTTTGTAAAATGGTGCGATGTTAAAACCAATGAACGTTGCGATACCTGAAGCCGGTTTGACCGGAGACAACTTGTTATTCATCGTTGGCTGCCCGCGCAGCGGGACGACGTGGCTGCAACGCCTGCTGGCATCGCACGACTTGATTAAAACCGGCCAGGAATCAAGGATTTTTGAATATATCGGATCGCAATTCCGAAATTGGCAGCAGGATATCAACTCTCCTGTCTACGGCCGGGGCGGAATGGGCCTGGCTTGTTATCTCAACGAAGAGGAATTTGTCTCCATCCAAAAGAAATATCTCTCCCTGCTGCTTGGACCGATGCTCCAGGATTTACAACCGGGACAAATTTTTTTGGAAAAGACCCCGGAGCACGCCCAGTTCGTGCCAGAGATAGTCCGGTTATTGCCGGAGGCCAAAATTATCCATATGGTGCGGGATCCCCGGGATGTGACGGCTTCGTTGCTGGCTGCATCCGCCAGTTGGGGAAACCGGTGGGCCCCGCGCAGGGCCAGCCAGGCCATCCGCCTGTGGTGGCTGAACGTGAACAGGGTGGAACTGGCCGCGTTGCATGTCGCCCCGGGCAAATTTTTGGAAGTCCGCTACGAAGATCTCCATCGCGACCCCTCATCCATCCTGGCAGACATTGCCAGGTTCCTGAAATTACCTTGGACGGATTTGGAAATCGCCACGGTCGTCAAAGCAAATTCGGCGGAGGAATTGCGAATGGGCAAAGGAACGCCGATCCCCATTCACGGCGAACATGGCAAACATGGCCAGCAGACCGTTCTCGATCCGGAAAATTTCGTCCGTAAAGCCCAAGTAGGCTCATGGCGGCGGGATCTCACCTGGTTCCAGCGCCTTCGTGTATGGCAGGAATTGCGCAAAATAGGTCCCCGGTGGAAGCGCTACGCAAACAAACTATCGTAATGCCGGAGCCGTTAATAGAAGCTACCGCCCAAGTGCCTCGCACGTGCATGGTGGAACCACTATACATTTTTAAAAACTCAAAACTTGAACCGGCAACGCCATTCTGGTTTGATTAATGAAACTGGAAATGCCGGACTCCTTCTACTCCGCTACGATTCCGCTCTGTCTCGCGGCGGTCATCGTCGCTTACTTCTGCAGCAATCCGCTGGGCCACGGCAATTGGTTTGTCACCCGCCGTTTCATTAACTGGCTGCCGCTGGGCATGACCTATGCCTTTTTGTGCATGGGCCGGTTCAACTTGATCGTCGCAAAAAATGCCCTCGGTCCGCTCATGGGCAACCAGGATTTAGGGATCATTTTTGCGGCCGGCACCTGGACCTATGCCCTGTCGTTCCTCGTCAATGGCCCGCTGATTGACAAAAAAATCGGCGGTAAAAACGGAATGCTCATCTCCGCTCTTGGCGCGGCACTATCCAATATCGCCCTGGGTGTGCTGACCTGGTACGTCACCGCCCGGCACGTACAGATCAATCTCGTGGCCGCTTTTTCGATCATTTACTCGATCAACATGTATTTCCAAAGCTACGGCGCTATGTCCATTATCAAGGTCAAGGCGTATTGGTTTCATGTGCGTGAGCGTGGTATCTTTGGCGCCATTTTTGGCACTTTTATCTCGGCGGGCAATTATTTCGCCTTCGACTGGAGTTCTTCCATTCTTTCCATGACCAAGGCCAGCGCGCCA
>DATJXK010000042.1:0-28200 GCA_035500235.1 Pseudomonadales bacterium
GTTTTTGTAGCGCCACACAAAATTCGGCGACAAAATCTTCATGAACCGCGCCAGGACTACGAAATCAATTTCGTGTTCGTCTAAAAGCTTCAGCACCTTCAATTCAGCGCTGGCCCGGTCTTCCCAGCGCATGAAAACAAACGGCAGCTTATATTTTTTAACGATTGATTCGAAACTCGCGTGATTGCCAATGACCAGTGCCGGATCGGCCTTGAGCGATTTTTTGGCGACGGCCTGGGCTATGGTCTCAAAGCAGCGCGGTTCCTTTGTCACGAAAATGGCAAACCGCTGCCGCCGGCCGGTTTCGGTTAAACGAATCTTGATCTCCATGCCGAGCTGCCCGGCAAGTTGGTCCAGCCCCTTGCGCAACGCGGCGGCATCAAAATTCTTTTTCGGCCACGAAGCCTGCAGGGTCATGCTGAACTGCCCGCGTGTGACCTGTTCTTCCAATGCCTCGACATTGGCATGCTGTTCAAACAGGAAATTTGTGACTCGTGCAATGACACCGGTTTTGTCCCGCCCGATGACGGTGATAGTAGCGAATTGTTTCATGCTAATTAAACGATGCCGCCAGCTCGTCGCAAACCGCCTGGGCCACGTCGTGTGGCGAACCGGCGCGCTCAGTCGGATCGCTCCAGCGGAAGTGCGCGGAATAAGCGTCCTGGGAAATTAATCCTTGTTTTTGAGCCATGGCATCAATGCGTACAATAAATTTTTTCGGCAAACTGAGTTTTATTTCATCGAAATCGTCCCAGGCTTTTACTTCCGAAGGGACATTTTGCCAGTATAAAATTTGGAATAGCGATTTCGAGTTTCCATTCGACGGTGGCCGTGATTTCTCACGTTCCGCTTTGACCTCTTCAATCGTCTCTATTTTCGATTTGGCCTTCGGCGGCGGCCCTTTGCCCATGAAATACAAAAACAAATCCACGGCGTTCGAAGCGTCCGAACCATAACCGTCTGCTTTGATTTCATCGGCAAACGCCTGGCTGATGGGCGCGCCGCCCACGGCAAATTTTTGCGGCAGGCCGCGTTCCTTGTAGCCGTCCACGACGGTTTTCATGTACGTCATCGTCGTGGTCAGCAGGGCGCTCATGCCGATAATGTCGGGCTTGTGCAGCTCAGTGGCGGCCAGAAATTTATCAATGCTTTGGTCCACGCCAATATCCACAACTTTAAACCCTGCGCCCTCGGCCATCATGCTGACCAGGTTTTTGCCGATGTCATGCAGGTCTCCCCGCACCGTGCCCATGAGCAAAGTCCCCGCCGGCTTCACTCCCGAGTCATGCGCTGAAAGCAGCGGTTTAAGTACTGACATGCCGGCCTTCATCGCGCGGGCGGCAATCAGCACTTCCGGAACGTAGAGGATATTATATTTGAAATCTTCGCCCACCACACTCATCCCGGCGATGAGTCCTTCCGTCAGGATTTCCTGGACTGGCCTGCCCTCGGCCAGGGCGTCTTTGGTCATCTGTTCGACCTCCTTGGCCTTGCCTTCATAAAGGCACTGGTTCATGAATGCGTAATCCACCATATCAAGTGTCCCTGAAAATTATTTGCGGCCGTTGAATTCAGCCAATGCTTCCAGCATGGCCACGATATTTTGTTTCGGCATACCCGGGCTCGTGCCTCCGCCAACCGACAAAATCATCCCGCGGTCGCCGCCTTTTTCCAAAACATCCAGCGTCGCTTCGCGCACTTCTTCAGGCGTCCCGCGAACTCCTATTTCCAGCGGATTCACATTTCCCATCAGGCACATGCGGTCGCCCACGCGATCTTTCACTTCCGCAATGTCCGTCTGCTTGCCCCAGTTCAACATATTGAAACCCGCATCCGGCAAATGATCCAGGCACGCCTGCACTTCCGCATCGTTATGGTAAAGCTTCACCCAATCTTTTGGAAACGCATCGCAAATCCGCTTGAGATAAGGATGACAGAATTCCTTGTAATGCTCCTCGTTTACGAAACCGACGATGTCGTCGAGAACGAAAATGCCCTCGACATTCCCGCCCATCGCTTTCTGCTGCGCCTTGAGCCAGTCAATGACCAGGTTAGTGCACAGGTCGAGCAGCTTGTGCGCCCACTCGGGCTTTTCCACCAGGTCAATCATCAGGTCCGTCGTGCCGCGCACAAAACCCGCCGTGCACATCGGCCCGCGTGACGTGATCATCGGCAGGATATAACCCGCGTCTAAAATCCGCTGCCGTTGCATGCGGATGCGATGCAGCGTCATCGCCATGAACGCATCGTTCTCCACTTCGTACGGCGGAAATTTCTCAATGTCTTCGATGTGGTAAAGCGTGTGGTATTCGCTCGGCGTATTGTCCTGCCAGAACTTGATCTTGGCCCCCAGCACGGAAGGTTCCGCCGCCATGCCGTATTCCATCCACCAACCCGGCACCCAGATGATGTCGGGAAATTCTTCGTGGATTTTGAGATGCGCCTGAAACCAGATTTCGGGATCCAGGTAAAAATCCATGTGGGGAATGCCGAGATAACCCGGTATCCACGGACTATCCACGATCATGGCCATCGGGATCTTGTCCAGCTTCTCCAACCGCGCGGCTTTTTTGAAAATCGCCCAATGTTCAGGTCTCATATAAAATCATCGGGTCACAACGGCTCTTAGCCTGGATTTCATAAATTGACCCGCTCCCCATTTTCTTATCAAACCGTGCTACAGCCAAGCGAGAAACCACGCTTTCGTAGAATTCTACATGAAATTTCGGCCATTTTCTTTGTTAAATCCGATTTCACGGCCATACCAGTGGTTATTGAAGAAGGTTGACTTTGTTACCAACTTGCGCTTTATAGCCGTTAAATCCGCTATCGTCATCAGACAGGCCAACATGTTGCATCGTAGATCGACAGAAAAAAACCATGACGTGAGCCACGCTCTCTCTGCCTCCGTTTTTCTCTGGTTCGCCATTCTTTTTTTCAACCTGATTCCCATCGCAGCCAGGTCCGGCACGAACAATAACGTCGATTCCAACCCGGACGTTGACGAAGGCGACTACCAGAAAATGAGCTCGACCGTGTTGATTAACACGAATGCCACGTTGCCCACATTAATCACCGTGGACGAAGTGATGCGCTTGAAACCTGAAGAGGCGGAACTTGGTTTTCCAGTGGATCTTCACGGCATCGTTACCTGCGTAGTCCAGGAGCATAATGCTTTCATTATCCAGGACAGTACGCGTGCCGTTTTCATCACGCCCGGCCCGTCCGCCAGTTTACCTCAAAGGGGAGAGCTGGTGGAAGTCCGAGGCAAATCGGATAAAGGCACATTCGCGCCGCTGGTCCGTGCCAGCGATACCAAAAATCTCGGGCCGGGCACACTGCCGCAACCCGTCCAACCCACCTGGGATCAATTGATGAATGGCAGCCTGGATGATCAACAAGTGGAGCTCGCCGGGATTGTTGAACAAGGCATCCCCAAGCCGCCCGGCTATCCTTCGCACTGGTCGAAAATCATCCTGCGCACCACCGAGGGCCCGCTCTGGGTGGACGTATGGTTCGTCGGCCACAATTTCGATACCCTGACTAACTACGAAGATGCTGTCGTCCGCCTGCGCGGATGCCTCTTTGTGGCTTTGACCACGGACACGCATCAATTGGAACTCGGGCACGTTCGCATGTACGTAGACTCGATTGATGTCCAGGAACCCGCACCATCAGACAAATTTTCCGCCCCGGAAAAACGCGCTGCTGAATTGATACGATTTGATCCCGAAGCCAATTCCTTCCAGCGAGTGAGGTTATCCGGACAGGTTTTATATATGATCGGCAGGGACTTCTTCATGATGGACGGCACCAACGGTGTTCGGTTTACCTTGAGGCGTTCGGTCGAATTGCATACGGGCGACTATGCGGACGTCGTTGGTTACCCTGAACTGAACGGAGCCGCCCCGCATTTGCGTGCCGCGATTGCCCGCAAGACCGGCCACGGCCCTTTACCGAAGCCCAGGGTTCTTTTGCCCGACGATTTCCCCAACGCCATCTATGATTCAACGCGCGTGCGGATTGACGGCTCGCTCGTGAGTTCGCGGTCGTCTCCGACGAACGAAACACTGGAAATCCAATCCGGTTCCTGGAGATTTGTCGCGCGGGTAAAACTGAAAAATACCAATGCGCCACCCATCGGCAGCCGCCTGGGGCTGACCGGCGTTTATTTTACACAGGGCGGAAATCCTGAACTGGAGGGGAACGTGGCTCCCTTTGATTTGCTGGTTCATTCACCGGCAGACATCACGATATTATCCAAACCGGCGTGGTGGACGCTGCCCCGCCTGCTGGTCGTCGTCGGCATCCTCGTCCTGGCATTGACTCTCCTGGCGTTATGGGTCACCGAACTGCATCGTCAGGTCGAGCAGCGCACCGCCGAACTCGCCATCCAGATGCACGACCGGGAACGGGTAGAACGCCAGCGCGCCATGGAACAGGAACGTGCGCGCATCGCCCAGGATTTGCATGATGAACTCGGCTCGGGCATCACCGAGATCAGCATGCTGGCGACCGTGGCCGGCACTGCGCCCGTACCGGGCAGCGGCTCGAATGGCCACCTGATGGAGATCAGCGATCGTGCCCGCGAAATGGTTACCACGCTTGACGAGATTGTCTGGGCGATGAATCCCAAGCACGATTCCCTGCAATCACTCGTGAGCTACTCCTTCCTCTACGCCGACCGGCTTTTGAAACTGGCGAACATCGCCTGTCTGTTCAAAGGCGCGGTGGATTTGCCCAACCGTCCCGTCTCATCGGTCTATCGGCACGAATTTTTCCTGGCGTTCAAAGAAGCCATCACCAACGTTGTTCGCCATTCCGCCGCCACGAATGTTCGCCTGGCGGTGCATCTCATCGGTGACCGCCTGCGGTTATCCATCGCCGATAACGGCCGTGGATTGCCCTCCGAAGCTTTCACCGGCGATGGCCTGGTCAACATGCGCACGCGGCTGGAGAAAATGGGAGGGCGCTTCGCCATCACCAGCCAGAGCGGACGCGGCACCACCGTCCGATTTTACATTCCATTGGGCTAAAATTTATGATCCGCGTTGCCATCGTCGAAGACAGCAAGACCATCCGGGAAAGTCTCACCCACTTTGTCCAGACCGACCCCGAGTGCCAGTGCGTTTTCTCCTGCGGCACAGCGGAAGAAGCGCTGGCCGGCATTCCCGACCATCAACCTGAAGTCGTGCTGATGGACATCCAATTGCCCAAATTGTCCGGCATCGAATGCACTGCCCAGATTAAAAAGCAATTGCCCGCGATCCAAATCATCATGGTCACGGTGTATGAGGACACCGAACGGATTTCCGCCGCCCTCCGAGCCGGCGCTTGCGGTTATCTCTTGAAACGTTGCACGCCTGCCGAACTCGTTTCCGCCGTGCGCGAAGCCCGGCTGGGCGGCGTGCCCATGCCCCGCGAAATCGCACGAAAGGTGATTGCCTCTTTTCAACAGCCTATTCCGGTCACGGCCGGCGTCGAAGAATTGCGCCCAAGCGAACGAAAGATTCTCGAGCTGCTTGCTATGGGCCTGGCCAATAAAGAAATCGCCGACCGCCTCGGCCTAAGCCCCGGAACAGTGCGCTGGCATCTGGAAAACATTTACAGCAAATTGCATGTCCATTCCCGCACCGAAGCCGTCCTCAAATTCCGTTCTGCCGGGCCTGCGTAAAAGGCTATTTCAGGTCATCGGGGAGGGAGGGGGACCCCTTCCGTAGCCTTCCGTAGGCTTCTGAAGACGGGATTTAGAGACCAGAAACCAGAAGTCAGAATGACAAGTTAGCGTGGACTGGCGTCCACGAAGGTATAGCTCGCCCTCATCCCTGCCTTCTCCCCGAGGAGAAGGGGAAAAGCAGGGCCGATCATTTGCGAAATGAGTACAACCTAAATCAAGGGCGCTTTCGTTTTTTGGCCATTATCGGTTTTGAAACGGTTTGGTTTTTGGGTTAATTCACCTGCCCGGAATCAGAACCACGAAACACACTAACGACACGAAATGGGGTTCGTTTCGCCATTTTGCCCTCTGGCCGGCTGGTCAATCCTTCCAAAGGCACAACAGGCATACCCCAAGGGGCTTGCATAGGCTTAAATAACCATCCACTTCTATAAAATGTCAAAGAACGTCAGACCACCACAGCGGTGGCAACGGTCATTTTAACACGTCCTTGACGATGACGTGAGGGAAACTTGACTCCTAGTTGTTCACGCTGACTTGATCCAGGAGGACCCAATACGCGCCCGCGCCTGACATTTGTCAGGCTAGGCAGAGGTCAGCATCAAGGTATAATGGCCGGATAATAGCATCCCAGTCGTTTCAAAAATAACATTTATGAAGCACATTCTATCTCTACGTCACACCCACCTTACCACGATCCTGGCAGTTTTATTTCTACTGCTCAGTTCATCGGCATTTACCTTCGGGCAATTCCAATGGAGTTCGTATGACGTCAACGGCAACCTGATTAGCGCCAACGCCGCTTCGGGTGGCGATTTAGCTTCCGGCACGACCGTGACTTTCACGATTCCCGCGAACACTCAAATGTCCTTTATCACCAAAAGCTTTACGCCCGTCGTCATCACGGGTTCGAGCGCCAAGGTGATCGTGATCTTCAACTCCACTGCTTCCGGCGGCCTCACGGGGATTGCCCAGCGCACGATGGGGTGGGGGTTATATAACTCCGCCGGCACGGGCAGCCTCGCCGATGATAACGGCTATTTTGGACTTTGGAATGGCGCCGGTCCGTATATGGAAACCTACGACCACGCTGCAGGATCGGCCAATCTGTTTTCCGGCACTCACCTGGGCCAGGGCACAGCCAACAGTGGAACGCCGAGCAACGGCGCTCTCTACACCAACCAGATCCAATTGAACATGAATGCGGCTGCTTCAGGCATCAGCCTGGGCACCAGCAGTTCCACTTTAGCGGCAGCGGGTCTCGGGTTGAATGGCGTCAATGTCGTTCAACGGGCATACACCAATCCCGTTACTCCTTTGCTGGGCGGAGTCAGTTCATTCGATGAATTTGGTTTCATGTTCGACAACACCACGGCCAGCCCGATTACGGTTACGCTGAGTGGTATTTCATTGGGCACCTCTTATACCTGGGACGCCAGCAAAGCCAATCCAGGTGCGCCAACTGACGGCGGCGGCAACTGGTCCGTCACCAACGCCAGTTGGTCGAGCGGTTCGAGCGATAATGTCTGGTCTCCCAATTATAGCGCGGTGATCGGAGCGAATAATGGTGCCGCCGGCATCATCACCAATACAGACGGGGGCGGAACGACTGTTTCCAATATCACCTTCAATGCAGCGGGAAGCGGCAGCTACAATATCGTGGGGACGCCCCTGATTTTAACGCCTAATTCGACCATCTCGGTCGCCAGCGGGGTTACCGCTACTAACAGCGCCCAATTGGGCGGGACAGGATTTACCAAGACCGGATTGGGGACGCTCGTCCTGCAGCCTACCGTGGCTGCAACCAACGTAGGGACCACGGTGGTGAATGCGGGCACTTTGTTCCTGGGATCGTCCTCAGTGCTGGACTTGAATGACAGCCTGACAGTGAATACCGGGGCCGTGGTTTTGGTCGCGGGCAGCACGAGCATCAATACCGCGAGCACGCTGACCATTAATGGCGGTTCTGTGACCAATTTGAGCATCGGCGGCACGGCGACGGAAAGCCATAATCTGATTGTTTTTGATAATAATGGCGTGCTCGCTTTTGGTCCCACGGGTTCAGGACAAATCGTGGCGACCAATATGGACTGCCGCAGCGGATCGGAATTGTTCCCCAAATTTGCGGCGGCCCAAACGACCAACTTCACCGTCAAGTCAACTTCGGGCACGATGATTATCCAGAGCCGCCCCAATAACACGGGGTCACAGGGCATCATCCTGACCCTGCTGGCAGGCACGATGATCCCCGATTATCCCAACCCGGCGCCGAATGGTGATTCAACGCAAGGCGGTGCGAAATTCCTTCCCACCGGCCCCTTGACTTTGGGCGGCGGTACGTTGTTCTGCCGTTTCAATGCGAATGCGAGCCGGACGGAAAGTGTTTTAAGCACTATCATCCTGCCGGGTGAAACGTTCTTCGAAGCAACCAATAATGCGCCGAACACCAGCAATAACTTTGGCTTCACTCAAAATGCCATCACCCGGAGCGTAGGCGGGACGATTGATTATTCGACCGGTGGAACCGGGGGCACTCGCAACATTACCACTTCCACCGCCAATGTGAACGGCATCCTGGGTGGTTGGGCCACGTTTGGAGAAAATGATTGGGCGGTCGGAACGACCATTGCTGCCTATTCTGGTTATGTCACGAGCGCTGACCCGACCACCTGGGTGGCGGCCAATAACATTAGCATCAGCGGCAATCCCATCTCGGATGTTCCCGCTTCCACCACCATCAATACTTTGAAACTGAGCGGCACCTCCGCGCTGACGCTCGATGGCACATTTGCCCTTGGCGCCGGCGGATTACTGGTGACTGGCACGGGCGCTAATTCGTTTACCGGTGGCACCCTTGAGGGCGCCAGTGGGGCGGACCTCATCATTCATCAATTTAGCACGGGAGATTTAACGATTAACTCCACGCTGGCTGATAACGGCAGCGCCACGGCGTTGACCAAATCCGGCCCCGGGCGATTGATCATCGCCGGAACCGACAGCATGACTGGCAACAACTATCTCAATGGCGGCATTGTTTCCGTAAGTTCTTTGGGCCAACTAGCCGGCGGAGCGCTGGTCCTGAACAACGGTACTTTAAGCTACACCGGTGCTGGCGAAACCAGCACCCGTGCGGTTACTCTGAACGGTATTGGCGGTACCTTTGACATCGAAGGCACCGCAACTGTGACGCAAACCACGCCGATCGTCAGCGGCGGCGGCGCCACCCGCATCATCAATGGAGTCACTGTCAACCTGGGTGACTGGAGTGGTTTGACCAAAACCGGCAGCGGCACCCTGGTGCTGGCGACCAGCAACATCTACAACGGCCCCACGGTTGTTAATAACGGTATGTTATTGGTAAACGGCACTAATTTCCTGACAGGAACTTCCGGTTCGACCAATTACACCGGCGGCGGCACCTTTATCGTGACTGGCGGAACGCTGGGGGGCACGGGCGTTATTCCCGGCACAGTGGACGTCCGAAGCGGCGGAACCATTGCGCCCGGTAATTCGGCCGGGACTCTTACTTTAAATTCGTCGCTCAAGTTGGAGGGTGGTTCCACGAGTCTCTTCTCGGTGGCTAATGGCGGCCCGAACAGCCTGCTGGCCGTCCAAGGTAATTTAACGGTCCAGCCGAATTCCACGATTGCGGTCAATATCATTGGCACGCCGTTACAGCCGACCACCAATACGCTGATTACCTATACGGGAATATTGGCGGGTTCATTTAACCCGAGCGTCGTGATCGCTGGCGGTTCCGCTAACGCCTCGCTGGCCATTGATACCAGCACGCCTGGACAGGTGAATTTGGATGTCTTTCCGCAAGTGGTCATCACGATGCAGCCGCAAGACCTAACTGTTTCCACCAATACACCGGCGACGTTCACTGTCGCCGCCACCGGCTCGGCGCCCATTAGTTATCAATGGTATTACTATGGGTCCAGCACCAACAATACGCCCGTTCCCGTTGGGGTGAACAGCCCGACCTTCACCATCGCCAACGCACAATCCACCGACACCGGCTTGTACGCCGTGGTGGTTTCCAACGGCTATAATGCTGTGGCCAGTCGCTTCGCCACTTTGATTGTCGGCAATGTACTGCCGGTCCTCAACGGGCCGTTTAACCAGACGGTGATCCAGGGAAACAACGCGAAGTTCAGCGCCACGGTTGTCATCGCCAATCCGTATCCGACCTTCCAATGGCAAACCAACGGCGTGGACGTGACCGGGGCGACCAGCACCAACGTGACACTCTCCAATGTTCAATTCGGACTCAACAACACGACGGTAAGCCTCATCGCGACCAATGCCGCCGGCGTGGTCACCAACAGCGCTACGCTGACCGTGATCGTGACTCCGGCCATTACGCCGCAACCGACAAATCTCGTGGTCAATGTGGGCGATACTGCTTCCTTCGTTTCCGGGGCCACGGGGGTTCCCACACCTTCATTGCAGTGGTATAAAAACGGAGTGGCCATTGGCGGCCAAACGGGCAGCACGCTGACCATAGCCAGTGCTCAGGGCTCTGATATTGGCAATTATGATCTGATAGCCGCAAATACTGCCGGCTCCGTCACGAGCGCCGTCGTCACGCTCACGGTTAAATCCACTACCTTATCTACGGTTTCGTTCGCGCCAGCCAACGGCGCCACCAGCATCTGTTATGACACGCCGCTGTACTTGACCTTTAACGGCCCGGTTTCGATTGTTAATTCCGGCAGCATCCGTATTTACAATGTTAACAATCCTGCCACCCCGGTGGATGTGATTAATCTGAGCACTAATGTTGTTGTAGTCAGTCCTACGATCAACCTGACCAATAACATCCAACCCCATAGCCTGTTCCCGGGTGACCCACAAATCATCAATTACTTCCCGGTCATTATTAATGGCAATACCGCGGCCATCTATCCGCATGGTGATGTCCTGACCAGCAACCAGACCTACTACGTGACGATTGACAGCGGGATCGTGAAGGATAGCAATGGAGCTTACTTTGCGGGTATCTCTGCCACGAACGTCTGGCAATTTACCACCAAGGTGGGCGGTCCGGCCAATCCGACGAATATCGTGGTCACTGCCGATAACAGCGGTGACTTCGACACCGTACAGGGCGCGGTAGATTCCGTCCCGCTGGGCAACAACAATTACACACAAATCAATATCCGTAACGGTAACTACGTGGAAATCGTGGATATCTCGGGCAAAAGCAACATCACGTTTATCGGCCAGAGCCGTGGTGCGGTGGTTGGTTATCCAAACAATAACAACCTCACCGGCACCACTGCCGCGCGCATGGCATTCAAGGTCAATGGCAATGACATCCACCTAGAGAATATGACCATCACCAACGGCACGCCCCAGGGCGGGTCCCAGGCCGAAGCGTTGCTTGTCTATAATACCGCCGCGCGCTGCGTCGTGGATAATTGCGAAATCGACAGCCGCCAGGACACCATCCTCATCAATGCCACCTCGTCGCAATGTTATCTCAACAACTGTCGAATTGTCGGCAATTTCGATTACATCTGGGGGTCTGGCGTGGGCTACTTTAACAACTGTGTGTTCCATACCTTGACCAACTCTCTTTCCGCCTCCTATAACCTCACGGCGGCGCGCACGGGTACTTCCACTTCGTTAAGTGCGACCACACCATGGGTGAACCCGAATGGCACGACATACTCGGCCTATGGCTTTACCTTCGTGGATTGCACCTTCGAGGCGGATGCCGGTGTCACTGGCATCACACTAGCTGGTTCCAACGGCACGGCCGGCGGTTTGGATTCATGGGTCAACTGTATGTTTGATCCTACTGCTTATATCGGGCCATCGCCTTCACTCACGAATACTTATGTGTTTTGGCAATATCAAAACAGTAATCTGACAGCCACGGCCCAGGTGACGTTTACGAACGTCCAGACGATCGGTATCACGAACAACGATCCGCGTGTGCTCGCCTCGACGAACGTCGTAATATGGTTCTCGGGCTGGCAGCCGTTGATCGGACCCTATATCACCACTCAACCGACGAACCAGACCGCCAATGCCAACCAGACCGTTTCGTTCTTCGTCGGCGCGGGCGGCGTTCCTACTCCGGTTTATCAATGGCTGTTTAACGGCACAAACCTCAATGGACAAACATCGTCCACGCTCTCGATTACTGGCGCCAGCGGACTGAACATCGGGACGTACTCCGTCATGGTCTCCAATAGCGTCACGGGCGTCGTCAGCAGCAATGCCGTCCTGACGGTTAATCCGCCAACCCAGCCCTCAAGTATCGCCGTCCCGACGGTAAGCGGAGGAAATGTCCAGTTCGTCATCACGGGTGCGCCCGGGTCGGCTGGATTCGGCTACCGCGTGTGGGCAACGACGAACATTCAACTGGCGCCCATCACCAGCACATGGACTTTGGTGACCAATGGTGTCTTTACCGGCACAGACATTGTCACCGACACGCCGGTTGGCCTGCCGCAACGGTTTTACATTATTACCGTGCCTTAAGGAGGAAAGCGTATATTGACCGATCCAAGTGACGGCGGACTTTTTAGTCCGCCGTTTTTTGGACTTTAAAAAGTGCCGTTTTTTCAGCGCCCGCTGCACAGAACTGTGATTGAAAAATGAATCTTTTTGGCTTATTTTGTCCTCTAATTTCCATGACACCCGTCTCAGCTCGTGTGGCAGGGTTTTCCTTCCTGCTTCTGACTTTAACCGCATCATGGATGCGCGCGCAAACCCCGCCACTGCCCAATATCCCGGCTAATAACTTTAACATCACCAGTTATGGCGCTGTGGGCGATGGCATCAGCACCAATACCACCGCGATTCAAAGTGCCATCAGTGCCGCCTCTGCCGCTCATGGCGGCACAGTGAAAATCCCCGCCGGGACGTTTCTTTCCGGCCCATTCACGTTGACCAGCAGCATTAACCTGCAATTGGACAGTGGCGCGATTTTGCGGATGCTCCCCCAGTCGGCGTATCCGAATACTTCGCCCCTGATTACGGCGAGTGGCCAGACCAATTTGGAAATCACCGGCTCCGGCATCATTGACGGCCAGGCAACCTTCGCTTCCTGGTGGACAAACAGTCCCAAGTTAAGCACCTCGCAACGACCGATCCTGGTAAGCTTTAGTAGTTGCAAACTCGTGCTGGTCCAGGGTGTCACGCTGGAAAATCCGCCTTCCATGCATATGACATTTAAAGGCTCAGACGCCAATATCACCATCCAGGGCATTACCAACAGCACCATTGGCTCGTCACCTAACACGGACGGCATCGACCTGATCGGCACGAATGTCCTGGTAAAAGATTGCTTGTTCAACGATGGCGATGATTGTATCGCCCTGGGGAGCACGGGTGGAACATCCTGGAATACGTTGGTGACCAATTGCGCTTTTGGGGTCGGGCACGGGATGTCCATTGGCGGCAACACCCTTGACGGGGTGTCGAATTTGACGGTGTTGAACTGCTCGTTTAATGGGACACAATACGGTATCCGGTTGAAATCGGACAACGCCAGCAGTTCCGGCGGCGCGGGTGGCATCGCGCAAAACCTTCTCTATCAGAATTTGACGATGACCAATATCATCTATTCGCCCATCGTCATCTATAGCTATTACAATGAGTTCGGGACACCCATTGGCATCACCACGAGCAATGCCGCAGTGCAAGCTATCCCGGTACCCGTTCCCTCTACCACCTGTGTCTGGCGAAATATCGTTTTTAGCAATATCACAGCCACTGCCACCAGTTTTACCTATCAAGCCGGTGTTCTTTGGGGCCGAACGGAAATGCCCATGACGAATATCACGTTCTATAACGTGAACGTGGCCGGCTACTATCCGTTTGACGTTTATAACGCAAACAACGTGCAATTCATCAACTCCCAGGTCACGTCGTCCGCCGGTGGCCCTACTTTTTTGCTGTTTAATGGAGGTGTTACGTTCAGCAACACCTCGCCTGCTTCGGAAGTCATTAATCCTTCCCTGGGTGCGTATATCACCAACAGCACACTTCCTTTTGCCCTGTATAACGCGTCGGCCTCTACTACCAACCCGGATATGTTCGCCGCCAGCCCGATTACCATCCGCGGCGGCACCTTGACGGTCAACAATAATTTCACGATGCCAAATTCTGAAGTATTTAACTTTGCGCTGGGCACCAACACCAGCACAGTGGCTGTGGGTGGAAATCTCGCGTTTAACAATACGACCATCAATGTCACCAACGCGGCGGGCTTTGGCGCGGGCGCTTACACACTCTTTTCTTACACAGGAAGCGAAGGCGGGACGTATGCGCTCGGTAACACGCCGACAAATAATTTTAATTACTCACTGACAAATATTTCGGGACAAATCCAATTTGTCGTAAGTACCACCGGCCTGTCCACGGCCCCGGTCACCGTGCTTTATACCAATAGCGGCGGACAGTTGAAATTGTCCTGGCCGCAGGACCATACGGGCTGGTTCGTGCAAATCCAAACTAATAGCCTGGCCAGGGGCTTAAGCACCAACTGGACAACCGTACCCGGATCCAACGGCACCAATACTTTCTCACTGCCAGTCAATCCAACGAACGGAAGCGTCTTTCTGCGGCTCTCTTATCCTTAATTGTTTAAGGATTTCACTTCGCCGCGAGTTTATCATTCAACCACGTTATCAAGTTGGTTTGCCAATCAGGATAGAACTTATCCCAATCAGCGATGGCATGTTGTGCGTTGGTAATGGTAATAAAATCAGTAGAGACACCGGCATTTTGCAGTATCTTTTGAAATTTTAAGGTCTCGGGGTAGGGGACAGTCTTATCCGAGCTGCCCTGGATAAACAGAAACGGCGGGAGGCCCGGTTTCACGTGGTCAGAAGGAGCAATCTGATGCAGAATATCGAGCGTCTCCGCATCGAGATTTGTGTGACCGACCAGGTTTCTCATGGACGTCCATTTGTTGAGCGTGCCGCGGGACTGGGCTTCGCCGGCAATGTCAGTAGGCGGCGACATGGCCACAATCGCCTGTACGCGGGTGTCATCTTTCGCCTGTGTAGCGGCAAAACAAACGAGATGTCCGCCCGCTGAATAGCCCATCAGCGCTATACGGTCGGGGTCACCTTTGTATTCCGTCGCATGCGCTTTCACCCAACGGATGGCATTCTGCACATCGTCAAAACATGCCGGCCAGCGGTTGGTGGGTGCAAGGCGATAGGCCACTGTGAACCATGTAAAATTCGTCGCAAACGGCGCGAAGACGGGTACGATGTCCGTCTCTTTATCGCCGCTGGACCAGCCGCCGCCATGGATGATAATAGCGACCGGAAATTTGCCGTCGCCATCGGGAACATGCGCGTCCAATAATAATTTTTGCCCATCGGCTTCACCGTACTGGATATCCCGGCAGGTGGCGTAAAACGACGCGGTTGGCACCCATCCGTCTGCGCCCAGGACCTTATCTACCGTGATTTTTTTGGCTTCGGCAGGGGTCAATTGGCTGCTCCAATCCACGCGGTTTGTGGGGTCCGCGCCGGGGCCGGCGCTGTCAAATTCGGCATAGCGTGCCGTCTTGTGGGCCTGGGGCTTTCCCCAATCAAACCAGCCCACCGGCAGAACAACATCGGACATATCGCAATTCAAATAAGTGACGCTGGCATACAGGCGCCAGGGCCGGCCGAGATAAGTCTGCACATCGGGTTCGCCATCAATGGTGCAGTGCGAAAAAACATAACCGTAAGGCACATCAAACGGCGTGGAGGCGGCCGTGATATAGCCGTTGCGCGAGCAATGAATATGGCATTTTTCAAACCACGCTGTGGCGGCACCGAAAATGAAATCCACATGTCCTTCGATATAACAGTTATCGAAATACTGGCGTCCGCGGTTAATCAAGATCGTGTCCTGCCAGCCGAGGAAGCGGCAATTGCGAAACGCAGCGCGGTCACCATCCACGCGGATCGCCAGGGCCTGGCCGACCGGCCCAGCGGAATTGGCGAACGTGATATTTTCCGCGGTAAAATTATCCGCATCAATCGTAGCGGATGGCGTTTTGAATGTGCCAAGCGGTTTGCCGTCCAAATTGGTCATGGAGGCGTAAAGGCCAAAGGTAAGGATGGTATTGGTGGGGTTATCGCCAATAAGGCGGAAGTATGCTTTCTCGCGCTGCACGTAAACCAGCTCGTGATATACGCCGGGTTTGATGTGAATGATAACGGGGTCGGTCGCGCTGCCGGAAGGCACCGACATAATGGCTGCCTGCACGCTCTTAAACTGTCCAGAGCCATCGGCGGCGACGGTGATATTTGTTTGCGCATGCAATGGCGTGACGGCCAGAATCGCCGCCGCGACGATAAGAAGGGATTTCATGATGACGACAGTATTGTGATGAAAACCGGGCAAACTTCAATATTCCGAAACGGCAAAAGAATGGGATTATTGTGCTTTGGCCATTTCGGCGGCGGCCACCCAGGGCGGTGCCTTTTTTTCACGGTAAATTGCGCAAATTGATTTTGGAAATCGCTTTGACCTGTTCGTGGCGGGCATAGAATTTTTAGCATACGATGAAAACAGCTTTTGCCCTCGTGGCCGTGTTGTGCGCCGGAAATGCGTATGCACAGAAAATTTTTGACGTGCGGGACTACGGCGCGAAAGGAGATGGCGTCACTTTGGACACAGCGGCGATTCAAAAAGCGCTCGACGAATGCGGCAAATCGGGTAGCGGAACGGTGCGTTTTTCCGCAGGCACTTACTTGAGCCAGCCAATCCAGATTCGCACTAAAACGACGATAGAATTGGATGCCGGCGCGACACTCCAGGCTACGACGAACCAGCTCGATTTCATGAAATCGCCGGGAGTGTGGTACAAGGCCCCGAAGGGCAGTTTCATTCCATTCGTTTCCGGCAAGGATTTGACGGATGTGACGTTTACGGGCGGTGGGACGATCGATGGCAGCGGTTCGGCCTGGTGGGGCGAGGCGGAACTGGCGCGGCAGCGGGTGCCGGGCTACACCTTGCCGCGGCCAAACCTGGTCGTGCTGCAACGCTGCCAGAACGTGCGCATGGAAAATATCACGCTGCAAAATTCCCCGGCGTTTAATTTCGGGCCGGACGAGTGCGAGAATGTAGTGGTGACGAACGTGACGATCCTCAACCCGGCGCATTCGGCCAATACGGACGGGATTGACCCGGCCAATTGCAAAAATGTTTTGATCACCAAGTGCCGCATAGATACAGGCGACGACAATATCGCCATCAAATCAGGGCACAAGGTGGCCGGCCGCGATTTTGCGATTGAAGATATTACCGTGACGGATTGCACATTTTTGCATGGCCATGGGATGTCTATCGGCAGCGAGACGCTGGGAGGCGTGCACAACGTGACAGTGAAAAATTGCGCGTTTGAAAACACTGAAAACGGCATTCGCATCAAATCGCAACGCGGCAAGGGTGGGTTGGTGGAAAACATCGTTTACGAAGATATAACGATGACCAACGTAGATCCGGCGGTCACTTTTACCTGTTATTATTCGTACAGTTCGGCGCACGACCCGGTACAAAAACCGGTCCCGCAGAATGACAAGGCCGAGCCGATGGCGGAGGGGACACCGGTTTTCCGCGACATTCATGTGAAGAATTTGACAGCGACCTGCCAGCAGGAAGCAGGGACGATTATCGGCCTGCCTGAAAGCTGCATATCGAATGTAACTTTTGAGAATGTGAAAATTTCAGCAGTAAGCGGGATGAAAATAACGAACGCGAAGGGCATCGAGTTTAAGAACTCGGATGTGACAGTAACGAAAGGTCCATCGGCTATTTTGCACGACGCCGAGGTAAAGGGGCTGGAATAAGAATCAAAATGTCTCAAGGCCTCTTTGTATCCGCCCCATGTGCCAAAGCCTCTGCCTGATAGACGGCGATTTCATGCTGGAGCTGTTCGATCATGGCCGGGTTTTCTTGATTTTTAGTAGCCTGAGACAGCGCCAACCGGGCAGTTTCGACCGCTTCAGAATACAAGCCACCCTGCGACTCCACTGCCGCCTGGACGCGCAGGAAAAGCGGGTTCTTGTCCCCCGAAAGTTGGTTGGCTTGCCGGGCCAGCTCAAGCGCTTTTTTAATGTTCGCATCCGGGGATGTTGCCAGTTTTAAAATCGCCTGGGCCAGGTGGTTTTGAAATGACTTATTGTACGGCTCGATTTTCAACGCTGCCTGAAACTGCGTGACGGCATCCTCCATTTGCCCCCCGTCATATAAAGCGTCGCCAAAATCGTCATGATATGCCGCGTTATCGGGATCTATTTTCGACGCCTCGCGGCAGTCTTTGATAGCCTCAGCCACCTGCCCGTTTCCCAGCAGGGTGTCGCCAAGATTGTCGAGATAAGCCGCATTTTGCGGGTCTAAGGTCAATGCTTGGTTAAACTCGCTGATGGCCTGATCAACCTGCCCATTTTTATAGAAGGCAATGCCAAGATTGTTGTGAGCCTGGGCAAAGCCAGGGTCAATTTTCAATGCCTCCTGGTAGTGAGCGATGGCTTTGTCGGTCTGTCCATTTTGAAATAGCGTGTCGCCCAAATTGGAATACCCTAAAACATTACCGGAGGTACAGTCGAGTGCATGTGTCCACAACGTTTCGCTGTTCACCCAATACGAAGTTTGGTCGCGCGCCCGCCACATCAAAATAGCAATGATGACAAATGTTGCGCCGGTGGCTACCAAACGCAATCGCGGCAATCGCATAGGCAAGTCGGCCACGAACCATGTCAGCGCCAGATATAAGCCAATTTGTGGCAAATACATATAGCGGTCGGCCATTGCCTGGTCTCCCACCTTCACCAGCCCAATCACCGGAACGAGCATTCCCAAAAACCAAAACCAGCCGACAAACAAAAATGGGAATTTTTTCCGAAAAACAACAGCGACCACGCAGAGAGCGGCCAGCAGTGCCACAGAAAAAACCACCAGCCCAAATACCCAATCTGTAGGCATCGGGTAATATACCGACAAATTGTCCGGCCATATCGTTTTCCCCAGGTAACGCGCATAAGAAACCACGGTGTTTTCGAGACGCAACGGCATGGCAATAGTCGCCAGAGGCTTCACTGCGCCGGATTGTTTTTGAAAGACAAAAGTCACGACGCACACAGCGGCCGAAATCAGGACAAAGGGGACTTTTTCAATGAACAACCGTTGAGTAGCTGACGAGTTTAACGGTGGAAACGTTGCCACGTTGAAACGCCGGAGAGGCCAGTAATCTATCAGCAGCAACACAAATGGCATAGTGACTGACATGGATTTGCACATCAAACCCAGGGCAAACATTAACAAGACCGCCAAATAGCGGGCCAATGACGCCGGCTTGCGGGCATAACTCGCATATGCCAAAAGCGTCAGCATGAAGAAAACGCCGTTCAATACATCCTTGCGGGCCGAGATCCAGACGACGGATTCGACACTGAGCGGATGAATGGCAAAAAGTGCTCCCACAACTGCGCTGCGCCATAAGGCCGCTGTCATCCTGTGTAAAATCAAAAACAGCAGAACAGCCGACGTGGCATGGAGCGCGACATTCGACAAATGATGGCCTCCAGCATTCAAACCGTAAATTTGGCAATCCAGCATGTGGGAGAGCACCGTCAGCGGAACCCAGTTGTCCATATGATAAGCCGTAAACGCCATGGCAATGCCATGGAGCGTCAGGCCGTTGGAAACGTTAGGGTTGTCATAGACATAAATTTCGTCGTCAAAGTTGACAAAATTAAACTTCCACGTTTGACCGAAAATGATCCAGACGATCAAGACAAGGAAAGCGCAGACACCGAAAAGCAGCCAGGGATTGTTCGAAGTTATCGCTTGGGGACGGCTGATTTTTTTAGCCAGCGGGCGGAGTGTGGCACTCTTTGCATTCTTTGGTTTGCGCCCGGATTTCATCAGGATTTAGAGCAAACGCTAACTTTGTGACGTTAGAAAATAAATCAAAAAAATCCCAAGGTGACATCAGCATATTGCTGCATGGATTGGCAAAAGAAAAAAGGCGACAGCCCATGGCCGCCGCCCTTGATATTTTTTACTTGTTCAGACTAAGGCTGGCTGCTGAATAGATAGAACTGCGAGCCATGAGTTGCGGCATTGGTCACGCTAAACGAGAAGTTTGCGCCTGATGCCGTATTGGTGCTGATTGGCGTCCACTGGGCTTTGGGCAATTGCAGATTGGTGGTGGTCAACAGGTAGTAGAGCGACCCTGCCTGGCCGTTGGTCCCGCTGATAACGATGTTGGTTCCATTGACCACTGCGAAGTTGGTGATGCCCGGCGGGATAGTGAAGCCGGTAACGCCCTGAATAACACTCAACTGGCCGTTAGCTGGATTGAACTGCCAGGCCAAACCAGGCCCGGGCGAGCCAGCGACAGTGATACTTCCGCTTTCTGAGCCGGCATTAATGACTGTGAAGACGTTGCCGACCGAGAGGGCTGCACCGATGTTGGTGGCGAATAGAGTGCCATTGTAAGCGACCGCACCGGTTACATTGATGACATCGCTCGCCGGGCTGTTGACCTTGATGGTCGCCCTGCTGCCAGCCTGGAACGTCAGGGAACTGCTCAGATGAAGGGTGCCGACGGTCGGGGTTCCCGACGCATCATCGCCAGCGGTGATTATCCCGCCACTCTGGATCGTAACGGGTCCAGTAATAGTTCCCACGCCCCCGAGGGTGGCGCTGGCGTTCGTGCCGCCGAGGCTGGTGGAGTTCGTCAGAACGACAACTGCGCCCGGACCGACCTGGCCGTTAACCAGGAGGGTACCGCCGCTGTTCGTCGTATTACCGCCATAGGCTTCAGTGTTATTAAAGCGCGTAACGCCGCCCACGCCGAAGAGGTTGAAGCTATAGTTCGAGCCGCCGTCACTAATCTGGCCAGTGAAGGTGGTGACACCGGTGTTCGTCACCTCGAGAGACCGCGTGGGGAAGGCCGTCATCACGGAATGGTCGTTACCATAGAGGGTAAACGGTCCCGTTAATGTGATATTCTGTGAACCGCCGATATCCAGGGTGCAATTATTCGTCCCGCTGACGTTTTGAATCGCGTTGCCCAAGGTCAGGTTAGGGACGTTGGCAAAGATCCATCCGTTGGCCGTCAGGGAAGATCCGGAGTCGACGTTTAAAGTTATTGGGCCGATGCCGAGAGGACCGGACGAGAGGGAAGGCCAGGTGCCAACCGAGCTAACGCCAAGGCCCATGGCGCCCTGGGCCGGGGTGGTGCCGCCGGAGTAGGTATTGGGACCATTAAGGTACGTAATGGTTCCCTTTTCCATGAATGCGCCTGGACCGGAAATAACTCCATTAAACGTTTGGGAGCCATTGGGCATGTATGATGCGAAAAGGATATTGGGGTCGGTCAACGCTATATTGGCATTATTTGTTGTAGTCCCACCATAGAGGCGCACGCGAATCTGGTTGGTATCGGGGTTGGTTGGGCCGGGGCTGATCGTCAGCGTTTTGCCGGAGGTGCCCGACAAATTGCCCAGCATAACCACAGCGAAAGCGCTTACCGGGTCAGGCAACATGGTAAAATCATCGGCGACGGCAACGTTACCCTGAATACCAGAAGTGGCTGAGCCGGATACAGTGAATTCCATCTTGCCACCCGCCATGCCCAGCGTCACCGGACCAGTGCTGAGCGCCCCATAGTTTTGGAGGACAACGGAAGCAGTGGCATTGCTGATGAGCGTACCGCCAGTGTACGTATTAACACAATTGAGCGAGAGACGGCCTGCGCTAAAGTCATAGAATGCGCATGGTCCGGCGATACTGCCGCTTCCGTCAATCAGATAGGTCGATGAGCCGCTCACTGTTACGGAAGAGGGGCTTAGAAAATTGGCCGAAAGTGTCACTTCCGGATTGTTGTTGCCGACATCATTGAGCGTGACGGGTTGCCCAAAATTGAATACGTCGGAAACACCATTGGTATCCTGCCAGCTCACCGTATTATTCACATCCCAAGCGGAAGGACCGCCCGACCAAATGAGATTTGTGGTGGCGATGAGAGTGAGAGTATTGGTGGTAGTATTGGTAACGAGACTCGGAACGGAACCCTGCGCCACAAGGCAATAATAACCATTATTGGCGCCGGTAAACTGGTCACCGGTTCCGGCGGGAGAAATAATGAGCTGGCTGGTCTTGGAGCCGGAAATATTGCCGCCGTCAGAGAGTTTTTGACTTCCATTGCGATACCATTGGAAGGTCGGGTTGTCCCCAACTGCCGTGACAGAAAAGGCGCAGGTGCCATTGGTGGTTACGAATGTATTGACCGGTTGCTGGGAAATAACCGGAGGAGCCGTAGGAAGAGTGCTTTGGCCGGTAATTAAAATGGATGAAATATCGATTACCGGGTTGAGCTCCGAGCCTTTCGCGGCCGTTTCACGGATACCGATGCCCATGCCATCAAAAGCAGTCGCGATAACATTCTGGGTTAAATTGCTGGTGATTTGACTATACACAAGGGGGCCAGCCGTGCTGGAGCCCTGGAAGATGGCGTTGCTGATTTGAAGTGTGTTGACAGCAGTCAGGGTAATCCTCAGATCCCAGGTATAGGCTACAGTCGTAGCCAATGTGAGGTTGGTGACCGCTGCCGTCTCAACGGCTACGGCAGCAGGATTGGCGTAAGTGCCGCTTCCCGCGCCTGAACCCACAAGGTCCTGGTTAGCCGAACTCGTCCCAGTGCCATTTTGAACTGGCCGTGTAACAATACGGGGGGCGGCATTGCTCGAAATCTGGCCTAAATATCCCTGCCAGGGTTGACAGAAGCCCGCGGCAAAGGGAGAACTGAGTGCAGTCGTCAAACCGGCGTTAGCGAGTTGAGCATTGGGAACTGGCCAATTGGTTTGCACGCCAAAGGTGGAACCGGAATTAAACAGACCCAGGCTAATCGTATTGCCGTTCGCTGTGCCGCTGAAGATGGTATTGGCGCTATTGGTAATGACAACGGCAATTTCAATATAATCGCCGGGGACGTTCAATGAAACCGGATTGGTAGCAAACAACGCCTCGGTTTCAAGAAAACCTGAGGATGTGGTCGCGGTAAGTGTCATGTGCAGGAGGTTGGGCACAATGGTGGAGGCCGATGTCTTGGTCGAGGCAAAATCGTAACTGGTTGAGGAAGCGGTCGGCGTGCCGCCGGGTATGCTTACCCCGTTAGTCGTACTGCCATGACTGAAATTATCTGAGAAAAACGTAGTCTGGGCGTGGCACATCCAGAGCGGCATGGCGGCCCCCAGCAGGGCAAATATAAATCGAAAATTGCGTAACTTTTTCATGATGGTTTGGTGGTTTAGGTTAGTGTTTCGACAGTACGGCCTATTATACTAGTGACTGAGACTTCGATAATAATTGCGTTCTAAAAAAATTTGCCTGTTAAATTAAGGCTTCCATGCAGCCATAATAATTCCACCTGCGTACCCGCCCCCCAGGCTATATGAGGTTTCGCCGGGGCCGCCGCTAACACTCGGATCCCACAGTGCCGGGTCAAAAGAAGCGTTGGAAAATTTCTTGTTGTTTCCGGCAATCACCTGAAATTTACAGTGGCCATCGGGCCAGCCGGCATCCAGCCCATAGGGATTGCCGCGATACTTATGGTTAATCAATTGCCAGGTTTTCAATGAATCAACCACCATGGCCAGATTCAAATTAACGTCGGTTATTTTCATTGGAACTGGTTCTACCGATGAGTTCCCAGCGGCCCCGGAGGTCCCGCCTGGAGGATTGGGAGGATTAAACGAATACGCCGTAGTGGAGAATTTAACTACCGGCAGATTAACTGTGCCGGCCGTATCCGTAACCGGTATGGTCGTTTTGGATTGCGGATAATAATTAAAGCCGCAGCGGGCAAAAGGATTGGCCCCATCAGTGACAGCCTGTTGCGTGAACGCCGGCCACGGGTAGCCGGGCTGAGTATAATAATCGTAAGAATAATTTCCGGTTGTGACCGCAGGGCAATAAAAGACCTTGGGATTGCTGACCCCGGAATAAAAATAGAGTGAGCCCAAACCAAAAGGCCCGACAGCGATCTGATTATTGACACTGCCGGCATTGTTGCGGCAGGCCAGGCTGGTTTGATAAAAATTTGCCGTGCTGCCCGGCAAATTAATGATGGGCAGGTAGTCAGTGTTGTCGGTGGTGTACACGCTGACTCCTGTGGTCATTTCTTTCACATTGTTGGCGCAGGAGACGCGCAAGGCGGCTTCCCTGGCGTTGCTCAAAACCGGGAGCAACATTGCCGCCAAAATGGCGATGATGGCAATGACAATAAGTAGTTCGATGAGCGTAAAGCCCTTTGGATTTTTAGATGAAAATTTCATCGTTGGGGTGTTATCGTGTTGATTTAATCTATCAGCCTATCGGTCTTTTACAACCGGGTCTGTTTGCAAAGACAGTTGAAAAAAGTGCACCGCGAATCATTTCATGTCCTTATAGACAAGGACGGGAAATGCAGCAGATGAATCAGAAACGCGCAAAAACGGGCAATGTTTAGGCTGTTTTCAATCGAAGCAAACCGGTCGTGTCACTAAAACTGGTTACAAACGTTTGCACCGCGGCAGAACGCCTGCACTTTTTTCATAGCTCTTTGCAGGAACTAAAGGGTGACTTTTCCTCAATTGTGGGAATAAATAAGCCAACTTTTACAAAGTTTATGGAAAAATATAATTTTATGGCGTCGAAGAATTGGTTGAAGGGATCTGTTTATTGCACAGCGAGCATCCCACAGCGCGTAGGGATATTTAGTAAGATGCTGTTCATTGCGCTATCGACGATTGTTGTTTTCTCAACCGCCAGGGGAGATCAAGCTTCAGATGCCTCCCAGGCGTGGACAAGACTGCCCGGGATTCTGGCGGGTTTTACCGAAACCAAATTTCCCCATCATGATTTTTCGATAACCAAATACGGCGCGATCGCCGATGGCAAAACGGATTGTACCGAAGCATTCCGGAACGCCATTGAGGCGTGCAATACGGCCGGCGGCGGACGAGTCATCGTTCCTGCGGGAACCTATCTGACCGGCGCCATTCATTTGAAGAGCAATGTCAATCTTCACCTGGAGAAAGATGCCATTGTTCGTTTCAGCACCAACACCGAGAGTTATCTGCCGGTGGTTTTTGCCCGTTACGAAGGCACTGAAGTCATGAATTATTCGCCGCTCATTTATGCTTTTGAGCAAACCAATATTGCCATCACGGGCGATGGCACACTGGATGGCCAGGGAAAGTTTTGGCATGCCTGGCGGTCAAGTAACGACCCCGCAAAACTGGTAGCCACGGCGGCCAGCGGCGTTCCACGGGAACAGAGGAATTTTGGCGATGGCCATCATCGTCTACGCCCGAACTTTGTCGTTCCTTTCCGCTGCCAGAATGTATTGATCGAAGGAATCCGTATTGAAGACTCGCCTATGTGGGTCCTGAATCCGGTCTATTGCACCAATGTTATTATTCGTAATGTGACCGTGGATACGACCGGGCCGAACACGGACGGTTGCGATCCGGATTCGTGCTCAAACGTGTTAATCAAAGACGATAGCTTCAGTGATGGCGATGATTGTATCGCTATTAAATCCGGTCGCGACCGCGACGGGCAAAAGATCAATATCCCGTGCCAGAATATTATCATTCAAAATTGTGAATTTAAAGCCGGCCACGGTGGCGTGGGCATTGGCAGTGAAACTTCAGGCGGCATCCAAAACGTGTTTGCGGAAAACTGCCATTTTGACAGCCCGGATTTGGCGATGGCTATACGCTTAAAGACCAACCCGGCGCGCGGCGGCTATATCAAGGATGTCTATGTGCGCGATTGCACCGTCAAACTGGCGCAAATTGGGATTAGCATGACGCTCAAATATGGCAGCAGCGGCGCGATTGACGGCGATGCCATCCCGGTGATTCGAAATATTGACATTCGAAATTGCACGTTCGGCGAGCTGACCTCGCGGCCTATTTTCATCCAGGGCTGGTCTGCATCAAGCCCCATTACGGATGTCACGATCGCTAATTGCGATTTCAAAAAGGCGGCAGGAGATAGTCTCGTGACCAATGCAGTGCGCATTGCCATGCCGGATACCAGGGGCAGCGGCCTGAAGCAGCCGACCCTTTAATTTGCTCCTCTATTCTTGAGTTTCCCGGCGCACGGCGTAAATTCCGTGCTTCATGTTATCGCTTTCGGGCATCGTTAAAGCATATGGCGGCCGGACATTGTTTGCCGATGTCTCGCTGCAGGTGAATCGAGCCGACCGCATCGGCCTGGTCGGGCCGAACGGCGCCGGGAAATCCACGCTCTTTTCCATCATCCTCGGCACCTCGGAACCCGACGATGGGAAAATCTCCCGCGAACGGGGCATCAGCGTTGGCTATTTACCGCAGGAAACTGCACCGACGGGGGATGAAACGGTGATTGAACTCGCCACCGCCATCACGCCTGATTTTGTAAAATTACGCCGCATCATCAAATCGTGGGAAGCGGACCATCCGGTGGAAGCGTTGCACCCGGAGGAAGTTCATGACGATGTCCATGACCGCTTCAACGAGCTTGGCGGTTATCGGCTGGAAGCCAAGGCCAAACAAATCCTTGCCGGTTTGAGCTTTCGTGAGAGTGATTTTGACCGTCCGGCGCGCGAGCTCAGTGGTGGCTGGGTCATGCGCGCGCATCTTGCCAGGCTGCTGGTGCAGGAGCCTGATTTGCTGATGCTCGACGAGCCGACGAACCATCTCGACCTCGAAGCGTTGTTATGGTTCCAGGATTATTTACAAAACTATCCAGGTGCGATTTTGGTCATTTCACACGACCGCGAATTTTTAAACCGCCTCGTGGGCAGCATCGTGGAGATCCGCCAGAGCAAGCTCCTGCGCTATCGCGGCACTTATGACGAATATCTGGAGCAGCGCGCTGCTTATGAAGAGCAGATGCTGGCGGCGTATAAAAATCAGCAGCGGGAAATCGGCCAGCTCATGGAATTTGTGAACCGCTTTCGCGCCAAGGCTTCCAAAGCCGCACAAGCGCAAAGCAAACTCAAACAGGTCGAGCGCATGGAAAGAATCGAAGCGCCGTCCAGCGATGAGCGAAAGGTCAGCTTTTCGTTCCCCCAGCCGCTTCGCAGCGGCCAGAAGGTGATCACACTCGAAAATATCCATCAGGCGTACGGCGAGAAAGTGGTTTATAGCGGCATGGATTTTTTGGCCGAACGCGGGCAGCGCATCGTGCTTGTCGGGCCGAATGGGGCAGGGAAGTCCACGCTCCTGAAAATCCTCGCCGAAGTTGTTATCCCGCAAAGCGGCACGCGTACGCTCGGCCACAACGTCAAGGCCGGTTACTATTCCCAGAACCGGGTCGAGATGCTGGACCCTTCGCGTACCGTCTTTGAAGAAGCGGCCGATACGCCGCAGCGCGTGACCGAACAATTCATTCGCACGTTGCTGGGTTGCTTTCTTTTCCAGGGCGATGATGTTTTCAAAAAAGTTGGCGTCCTGAGCGGCGGTGAGAAGAGCCGGCTGGCATTAGTTAAATTGCTTCTCGATCCACCGAACCTCTTGTTAATGGACGAACCGACGACGCACCTTGACATGGCCAGCATTGACGCACTGGCGTATGCGCTCGACCAATTCCAGGGCACGCTCATTTTTATCAGCCACGATGTTTATTTTATCCGTTCGCTGGCCAATCACGTCATCCATGTCAACGCCGGCCGCCTGACGCCTTATCCCGGTGGCTATCAATATTATCTGGATAAAACCAAGGCTCTGTCTGCCCGCGCGGCATTGACTTCCGGCGCCGGCGAAAAGAGTTCGCCAAAAAACATATCGACGGAGAATCGCCCTGCGGTTGATCGGAAAGAACAAAAGCGTCTTGAAGCCGAGCAACGCCAGGCCCGCTCCAACCAGCGCAAAGCACAGCAACAAATCGTTGACCGCCTCGAAAAAGAAATCCAGGAACTCGAAGCTCGCCTCGCGACGCTGACCGCCGAACTGGAAAGTCCAGCGACGTACGAAAAGCCAGGCCGCGCCGTGGAAGTGAACCGCGAGCTTATGCACGCGCAAGAGCGCCTTGCCGGGTTGAATCCCGAATGGGAAGCGGCGGCAGGGAAACTAGCGGAGATGGTTTAGCCATCTGGTTTCTGGCGCCCCACATAAAGGCCGAAGGATTTGTTATCCCACCGCACTGTCTCGAAGCCAAATTTTTCCATCGCTTCCTTAAAATCTGCAATGGCCTGTTTGTTTTCGGGATCTGGATGCACTTCCACTACGATCGTTTGAAAGCGCGTGAACTGCTGCGGATCGGTGTGGCGGATAATTTCCCATTCAGCCCCTTCACAGTCCATCTTTAAGATATCGAAATTCCCTTCCATTGTGCTCAACCATTCGCCGAGGGAAATAACGGCTACGGTTTGGCCGCCATCCGGCGCCTGGTCATAAATATTGGCTGCGGCAGGAACGTTATTATTGACCGACAATTTTACCAAACGCGCCGTTCCTCCTACCGCGGAGAGGTATGCCTTCGCCGTTGGGCAACCGTTGGAAGAAAGA
>DATJXK010000043.1:0-4417 GCA_035500235.1 Pseudomonadales bacterium
GCTCCCCACATTGGTCTGCCCCACCCCAAACAACTCCACCGTCTTGCCCACGTCAGCCCCGCTCAATCCATTCGTAAAAGTCACCACCGCAGACCCCGCCACCGTGCTCACCCATACCTGCTCCGCATCCCCCACCGCCCCAAAATCCGTCACATTAAGCGGAGTTTGAGCGTTTGAAGATTTCGCAAAAAAAGAAAGAGCGAGCAAAATGATGAAGGCTCTTTGCCTCCATAACATTTTACTCTCAAGCGCAGAAAGAATTTTTTCGGCGGACGCATCCAATTGCAATCGTGTCGCCTTAAAAGTACCGAAGCCCCTGACAGGATATTGGACAGCACCTCCCGTGGCGCTAAAATCCATCGCGAAGATTCTCGCATCCTTGAGGAAAAGGCAAAGACAAAAATTCCACGTTCTCTTAACATTTCTTAACGAAAAAAATGAGGTAAAGCCTGAAGCAAAAAAGGACCTCCCCCTAAAGCCTGGAATGTAAGCGTTCTTAAACACAATGAGCCTGTTTTCTGTACGGCAAGGAGGTTTAGCAACAGGTATGCCAAGCGCATAAAGGGTGAAAAGGGCGTTATTTCAAAGGACTTCGTTTAAAAGCCCGGACTTTGCATTGTCAAAGAAACAGCCTAAGCGTGTCCATTTTTCGAATTGCCGCTGATTAGGTTTTTTCAATTTCATGAATCATTTTCGTCAGCGCGACATCTTTTGAAAAATGCTGCAGAGAATCCGGCAGGGGCATCCGCCGGCCGTTGGTGTCGGTGTTGAACCGGCGAATTTCGCAAACCAAAAAATCGGCGTCGCCATGGGCTACGGTCGCCTTCAAATATTCATTGCCAAGGCCGCTCAGAATTTCCGGCACATGCCCGGGAACGGGGCCAATATAAATGACCGGGGCGCCGATCGTGAGAATGTTATATACCTTGCAAGGATGCACCAGTCCGACAAAGGGATTCCCCATTACGACGAGATGAGCATCCGCCGCTGAGAGCATCGCAGATAGGCGAGCCAGGGGTTGATAAGGAAGGCACAGGATTTTCGCTTGGCGCGTTCCATTGTCCGCTTTGGACCAATCTTCCGCCCATCGCTTGACGCGGGAGAATTCCTGGCCGCCGCCGATAAAACAAAACGCCATTGAGTCGTCGTTCTTTAGCTGTTCGGCAGCCTGAAGCAACGTGTCCAAAGGATGAATCGGACTATGATTACCGGCGTACATGATGACGAACTTATTTTCCAGGCCATGTTCCTTACGGAATTGATCGCGGCCAGCAGGGTTAAACTTCACTTCATTATCGTGTGACCATGGGGGAATGACGGCGATTTTATCAGGCGAAATTCCCTTGGCGGTAATTTGATCGCGCATAAACCGGTCCAGGGCCACGATGCTGCCGGCCTGCCGCAGGCTGAATCGCGACATCCGTTCCAGGATTTTTCCAGCGAGTGAATCTTTCCGCAACCAGCCGGCCGCGATGGCTTCATCCGGATTCATATCCATGACCCAATAGCAAAATTTGGCGCGCCACAGTTTTGCCCGCCAGGCGCCAATAAACGAAATCAACGGCGGACTGGTAAGAGCGATGACAACGTCGTGCCGGGGCAGAAAGAGGATCCGGAAGCAGCAAAAGAAGATGAAGCTGGCGAAGTCGGCCGCCCGCCGCCATTTGGCCGCCTTGCCAAAACGAGTGGAGAAAACCCGGAAGATGCGAATGCCGCGCCAGTTTTCGCGCGCCGGGAATATCTTGTTTGGTTCGTCGTAAGCCCGGCGCCCGCTGATCACGGTGACCTGATGTCCGCGTTCGGCCAGCGCCGAAGCGAGATCTCCCAAATGCTGCGCGGTGGATACAACGTCCGGGTAAAAGGTCTGATTAAGGAGAAGAATTTTCAAAAGGCCGCAAGGTTTTCTTGTTTCTGAATGCTGGCAATTTTTTTTAGCCCTGAGCGAGCCATTTTTTATAACCGGCCCAGGAAACGGGCTGGCGGTTTTTCAGACAATAGGGAAGTCCGGCGAAAGCCTGCCACCACCAAACCGGTTCGCGGATTACCCAGTTCACACCGCGTTTGCAGGCGTAGCGAAATTGTGAAAACACCCGCCAGGCGAGCATGGGAAAGGTATACGGAAACGGACATCGCTGGAGCGTACTCCAAAATTCGTTGCGCGCGTGACGCTGATGATTTCGTATTTCATTTCGTGTTTGGCCCGACCAGTGATGCCGGATGGTTATGACAGGGCTGTAAAACACTTCGTAACCTGCAGCCACACATTGGAGAACATAGTCCGGCTCTTCATACATGTGAAAGAAGTGAGGCTCGAAGCCCGGTAATTGTAGATAAACGGACCGCCGCAGCATGGCACCGGAATTGGCGAAGGAGCGGGTAGCTTTTTCCGGACCAAAATCAGTTTGGGTAAGCGTTTCCGGATATTCATCCGAATGCTGCGGAAAATGAAGAATAGCCAGCCGGGGGTTCTGCTCAAAGCGCGGTATGATGCGATTGATACAATCTAATTGCTCAGGATAACTATCGTCATCCAACGCCAAAACGAGATCGCCGGCGGCTTCGCGCATCATGCGGTCGCGTGACGCAACAGAGCCCCTGCCCTGCTCATTGACAATTAATTTGGCGCCAGGGGCCTCGAATTTAACGACCTGAACAGTATCGTCGGTGCAACCGTCAGCCGTGATGAGAACTTCTGACGGGCCAGGAGTCAACTGCCGAATCATCTGCAACGTGCGCCTCAAATCCACGGCGCGATTTCGCGTCGTAATCATGACGGTCACAGTCATTTTAACGGTTTCGTGGCAGCTTGGAACCACATCGGCCAAGTCTATATCGCCCGTGCATTCTGTTTCGTTATTGGCAGATCACCCGCAGTTCGAAGACATTTCCATATTGAAGCATTTCAGCGGTCTTCAAGATTTCTCGGTGGCTATTTAGTACAATAAAAAATGTCGCCACTTAATTTCGTCAAATGCCCGCGCGCAATTTCTTCCGGCCCTAAAAAATCCGAGGCCGAAATCTTTTGAACATTCAAACCCGCATCTTTGAGGCGTATAATAAAATCGGGGCCATAAACCCTGACATGGTCCTCCTGCCCAAACAGCCGCAATCGTTCCCGGGGATCAATAATCGATGGATCTTCAAAGGTGGTGTCGGCAACGATCGGCACCTGAATCACAGCAAACCCGCCCGGCTTAAGAACTCGTCCCAGTTCCTTAATGGCCAGCCGGTCATTAGGCACATGTTCCAGCACGTGACTGCAGAAAATTACATCAAAAAAATTATCCCCATACTGGATTTTTGTAATGTCCATGTGCACCATAACCCTGGGAGCCAGCAAATCAGCAGTGATGTAACCCGGTCCAACGGCAGCACTTAAACGGTTCACAAATTGCTCCTCCGGCGCAATATGGAGCATCTTTCTTTGCTTGCCGTCAAATAAGGGAGTACGTCGCTCCAGGAACCACCATGCCAATCTATTTCTTTCGCTGCTGGAACAAAGACAACAAACGGTATCTTCCCATGTGATAATAACCCATCGTCTGAGCCCCACATTACAAACAGGGCAATAATAGGCGGCGGATTTCGGCGCCCGGACATATACCATCATGTAGTACAACTTTCGCAGGCTCCGCAAATATGGCTTTAGAATATCAGGAATTAAATGTCTCATTGCTCACTTAAAAATTTAGATTAATCAAGGCTGTTGCCGGAAATATTCTTTGCTGGTTGCATTACCGATATAACCATCATTCGTGCCAAGAATTTTTGAAGGGCAGCCAACTGCCGGAATGTCCATGACATATGCTGCATCCCCGGACGCATTATAATTATTTTTAAACAGGCTATTACTAATCACGGGATACAGAGTAAACGAGGGTCTATCAAAGCGGTTCTTTTGCCTGGTGAATCTTACCGACCATCAAATCACAAACCCGTTCAGAAACCCGATCTTGTGTCGTATTGTCAAGGATACCTGAGTCAAGCCAGCTATCATTAAGGCTTCGAAATTTATTAATATCCTGGGCCAGGGCATATTCAATCGTTTTACGGGCATCAAATGAAAAATCTTTTGGGTCAACCCAGCAGGCGCCTTTAAGAAACTTTGAGGCAACCGTAGGATGCGCATGATAAACCGGGATGCATCCTGCCCTTGCGGCATTGACCATTTTTTCGGTAAACCAGAATGGTTCGTAGCTATTTTCAAGGCATACATAAACCTTGTAACCGGAAAGAAAATGTTGAAATAGCGGATCATGATAATTTATACCAGGCGCTTTTGATTCGCGCAAATTTGCCGGCGGCCCTTTTTTCCAGATATAGGGAAAACGGCTGTATTGGCTCCAATTCTTCTCATCTCCGTAAAGATCAACCAGCGGGCATGTGATAATGGTATTTCGGAAAACGTAATTTTTCT